>NZ_JBVMUY010000016.1:0-138529 GCF_055632325.1 Nocardiopsis sp. KDC1DS13DA1 | reverse complement strand
GCCGTGATGACCGTCGGGGTGGCTTCCGTGATGACCGCCGTGACGATCGTCGGGGTGGCTTCCGTGGTGATCGTCGTGATGACCGTGGTGGTTACCGGGGCCGTGACGACCGTGACCGGCGCGAGGGGCGTCGTGACGACCGTCGCGATGACAGCCGCGGCGGCTACCGCGACCGCCGTGATGACCGCCGTGATGACCGTCGGGGTGGCTTCCGTGATGACCGCCGTGACGATCGTCGGGGCGGTTTCCGTGGTGATCGTCGTGATGACCGTGGTGGTTACCGGGGCCGTGACGACCGTGACCGTGACCCCGCGGACGTCGCACCCCCGCTGCCGGAGGCGGCCACCTACGAGCAGTTGGACCCGGAGACCAGGCGGGATCTGAACTCGCTGCCCAAGTCCCTGGCCGAACTCGTCGGCAAGCACATCGTCGCCGCCGGCCTCCTGCTCGACGAGGACCCGGAGCGGGCTTACGGGCACGCGGCCTTCGCCCGTCGCAAGGCTTCCCGACTGCCCGGGGTCCGTGAGGCGTCGGGTGTCGCCGCCTACACGGTGGGCAAGTGGCAGGAGGCCCTCGCCGATCTGCGCGCGGCCCGACGGATGAGCGGTCGGGACAACTTCCTGGCGATCATGGCCGACTGCGAGCGCGGTCTCGGCAGGCCCGAGCGTGCACTGGAGATCGGTAACGACCCGGCGGCCGCCAAACTGGACTCCGCCGATCGGATCGAGCTGCGCATCGTCGCCTCCGGGGCCCGCCGGGACATGGGCGACCTGCAGGCCGCCCTCGCCGAACTCCAGGTCCCCGAGCTCAAGGAACGCCGCGCACGGCCGTGGATCGCGCGGCTCTTCTACGCCTACGCGGACGTCCTGGAGGAACTCGGCCGGGAGGACGACGCGCGTGAGTACTTCGCGCGGGCGTCCGCGGTGGACCGCGAGGGTGTCACCGACGCGGACGAGCGTCTCGCCGCTCTGGAGGGCGTCGAACTCGTCGACGTCGACCACGACGGCATCATCTGGACGGACGCGGAGGAAGCCGACGACGAGGAGCGGGACTGAGACCGCTCGGTGGGGCTCGGGTGCACCTGGGGGTGCTGCCCGAGTCCCATGACTCGGTGGTGTGCCTGACGCTCCGGGGCGACCGGTTGCTGATGGTGCGTCACCGGCACCGGGCCTGGGAGTTCCCCGGCGGACACGCCGAACCCGGGGAGGACGTCCAGGACACCGTCGTGCGCGAGGTCCGCGAGGAGGCGAACGCCACCCTCGGGGAGGTGTCCGTGCTGGGGTACTACGTCCTGGCCAGCGGGCACGTCACCGTGGTCACCAGTGCCCAGGTGCTCGACGTCGCGCCGTTGAGCGGCGACTTCGAGACCGTCGAGGTGCGGGAGTTCGCCTCCCTGCCCGAGGACCTGTCGTGGTCCGACGGTCTGTACGCCCACCTGCTCACGGAGCTGGGACTCCCCTGACGAAGGTGTGCTCGCTGCCCACGAGCCGGTATCCCAGCCGCTCGTTGATCGCGAGCATGGGTGCGTTGCCCCTGTGGTTGCCGGTGTAGGCGTGGGTGAAGCCCCGCTCCCGTGCGCGGTGCAGGGCGGCGGTCTTGGCGTAGCCCGCCAGTCCCCGGCCCCGGTACTCGCGGAGGGTGCCGGTCATCGACGACTCCATCCGGGTCCCGCGGTCCGAGACGTAGCAGGTGATGGCCACCGGTCTGCCGTCGAGCAGCAGCACCAGGCTCAGGTCGAGGTCGTAGAGCGGGTGCCGCCAGACCTCCGCGTACCACTCCTCGAACGACGGGAAGGCGGCCGTCTCTCCCGGTTCGTCCTTACTGGTGAGGCGGTCGAGATCGTACAGCGTGCGCGGTTCGCACTCGTGCCACGCGCGCAGCTCCGCGCCGGAGGGCGCGGCCGGGGGAGGCGGCAGATCCCCGAGGTCGAGCTCCAGGATCCGGTGGGTGTCGACCACCCCGCTGTCGGCCAGGGAGGCCAGGAGGGAGCCCCCGTCGCGCTGTACGCTCTCCTCGGCCACCGTCACACGCAGGCTCCGGGCGCCCCGCTCGACCAGGCTCCGCTCGGAGGCGGCCAACAGGTCCGTGCCCGGCCCGTCGTCGCTCGCGATGAGCAGGGTGCTGCCGACCCCGTCGCGCAGCACCGAGCGGACGTGCCCGGTGACCCGGCCGTTCCGGACGCGGACCAGGGCGCGGTTGTCCGCGCCCGGGGATCCGTGATCGAGGCGCCAGCGTACGGCCTCCTGGGACAGGACCAGGGTGGGAAAGGCGTCGCCCAGGAGGCGGTGAACTCCCGGGACGTCCTCAGCGGTGAGCCCTCGGATCGTCATGTCGGGCGACCCTAGCGGCCTCACCCCTGGGGGCGCACGTCCTTTTCCGCGGCCTGCTCGGCCGCCAGGCGGTCCAGCCAGTGCACGATGCCGGACACGTTGGTGTCCGCACCCGCGAGGGTGTCGAGGACCTCCGCGCCCTCGGCGGGCATCGGGGCGTACCGGGTCATCACCTTGTCGCGCACCATGGCGATCGCGTGGTCCAGGTCGCCGACGGTGCCGTGGGACTCGCGGACGGTCTCCACCCACACCCTCAGTTCGGACTCCGCGCGCTCGATCGTCTCCTGGACCGACCCCGCGGCACCGAAGTGGGAGAACATCAGGCGCCGCGGCTCGATGTCGCCGAACAGCCGCAGGGTGCGCAGACACGCGTCCAGGTCGAAGTCCGGGGGCGGGGTCGCCGGGCGGACGTCGCCCGTGAGCGGGTTGTACACCCCCAGGGCGTCGCCGACGTAGAGGTCGCCGTTGGCGGTGTCGACCAGGCCCATGTGGTGCTTGGCGTGCCCGGGCGCGTAGTGCGACACCAGGCGGCGCCCACCGCCCAGGTCGACCTCCCCGGTCTCGCCGACCGCCCGGATCCGGGTCGCCTCGGTGGGACGCATGTGTCCGAACAGGCTCTCCAGCCGGTCGCCCCAGACCATCGCGGCGCTGCTCATCAGTCGACTCGGGTCGGCCAGGTGCCGGGCACCGCGCTCGTGGACGACGATCTCCGCTTCGGGGAACACGGCCGCCATGTCCCCGATGCCGCCCGCGTGGTCCAGGTGGATGTGCGTGACGACGATGGTCGCCAGGTCCTCGGCGGCCAGACCCAGGTGGGAGATCGCGCGCTGCAGCACGGGCGCCGAACCGGCGGTGCCGACCTCGACGACGCACGGCCGCTCGGACCGGATCAGGTAGGCCGAGACCACGCCGGGGTACCCGGCGAGCATCGTGTCGATGGCGAAGACGTCGTCACCCAGGTGGGTGATCCCCTCGGGCAGGTCGTTCACGTCCACGGGCACTCCTGTCCGGTCGTGTGGCTGAGACCACCGACTCTAGGACAGGTGACCTCCGACGGGAGGAGGCAGGGGGGAGTTGTCCACAGGCGGGGAAAGGGGCTTTCGCCTCGGGCCGGGCCGGGTGAGCCTGGAGACAGGGCACTTCGGGAAGGACGGCACATGCGACAGGAGACCACCTCCGCGGGGGCGGGGCACCGCAACGAGATCGTCGTGGCGGGGCGGATCACCGCCCAACCCTCGGTCCGGGAACTGCCCAGCGGGGACCGGCTCGCCGTCTGGCGGATCTGCGTGGCCCGCACGGCCGAGTCCCGGTTCCGGGGGCACCGCTCCGACTCCATCACCTGTGTCAGTTTCGACCCCGGTGTCCGGGAGCGGGTCCGGGCCTGGCGGCTGGGCGAGGTCGTCCAGATGACCGGGGCGTTGCGCAGGCGTACCTGGCGGGCCGGCGACGGGGTACGCGCCGTCCACGAGGTGGAGGTGCGCACGGCGGAGCGGGTGGGGGAGAAGGGGCAGGAGCGGTGATCGGTTCACCAGTCCAGGTGGTTCAGCGCCGCGCGTGCGGACGGGCCGGTCGGGTCCACGGTGTCGTCCGACCACGCCGCCACGCACAGCGCGCGCAGTCCGTCCAACCGGTCTCCGGAACCCTCCAGACGGAGTTCGCCGCCGTCGGTGACGGCCGTCCACCCCTCGCACCGGGTCCGGCCCCCCTCCCGGAGCACGGCCGGGTGCGCCTGGTTCATCCCCGACACGTCCCAGGCCAGGTAGCGCGGGCGCTGGTGCGCTGGTGCGGCCAGCACGTCCGACGGCGTGGCCACCCCCGACAGCACGAGCATCCCGGCTGCCCCGTGCGTGGTGGCGCCCTCGATGTCGGTGTCCAACCGGTCGCCGACGATCAGCGGGTTCCCGGCACCGGTGCGCAGGATGCCCTCCTCGTGCAGCGGGCGCATGGGTTTGCCCGCGATGATCGGCTCCACGCCGGTGGCGTGGGCGATGACCCGGACGAAGGAGCCGTTGGCGGGGGTGATCCCCCACTCGTTGGGCGCGGTGGCGTCGGCGTTGCTCGCCACGTACAGGGCGCCCCGGGCCACCGCGAGCGCGCCCTGGTCGAGCAGGTCGCGGGACATCCCGCGCGCGTATCCCTGCACCACGGCCACCACCGACTCCGTGGCCACGGTGACCGGCCGCAGGCCCATCCGCCGGACGGCCTGGCGCAGTCCGGTGTCGCCCACCACGAGGACGTCCGATCCGGCCGGGAAGCGGTCGCTCACCACACGTGCCGCGGCCTCGGCCGAGGTCACGACGTCCTCGGGAGCGGCGGCGACACCGAGTTCGGTGAGGTGCTCGGCGATCCGGGCGGGCGTCCGCCCGGCGTTGTTGGTCACGAACGCCACCCGGGCCCCGGCCGCGCGGGCCTTGCCCACGGCCTCCGGAGCGCTCGGCACCGCACGCGGGCCGATGTAGACCACGCCGTCCAGGTCGAGGAGCATCGCGTCGTGCAGCTCCGAGAGCGGGCGGTCGGCGGCGAGCAGGGACATGGCGGGGCACCCGTTCCGTGCGGTGGGAGTGGACGTGTCCAGGCTACGGGCGCCGGGGTGGGCGGGGCCGCCGGTCCCCGGTGTGCGCTGCGTCGCACTGGTCACCGGTGCCGGGTCAGCCACCCGGTCGCGAACTCCACGGCCCGGGGCAGCGAGAACAGCCGTGCCGCGGCCGCTCCCACCCGCCCCGTCGTCACGGCTCCGGTGTCCTCGAAGGCCGCCCCCAGGTGTGCGAAGTCGCTCTCGTCCGGGACCACGTCGGTGTGGGTGACCCACGCCCGTCGCCCGTCGGCGGTCAGGACCGCGCACGAGAACTCCTCCCGGGCGGGTCGGGGCCCCGGTACTCCGCGAGGTGGAAGGCCGTGCAGGAGGCGTACCCGGTGCCCAGGAGCAGGACCCGGGCGTCGGTTCGCTCCAGCTCCGCGAGCGGGGAGCGTTCACCCAGTCGGCAGTCCCGCGCGTGTCCCGACATGAACAGCCCGGCCCGGTGGCCCAGAGCGGCGAAGGAGGTCTGGGGGTGTGCGCTGCGCGCCGCGCCGGGCCACGTGCGCAGGGTCTCCGCGATCCGGCCCATGGCCAGGGTCGGGGTGACCCCCGGGTCGAACGGTGGTGACTCGGCCCGGATGAGCGGCCACCAGTCCTCGGGGACGGGTGGGTTCGTCCAGGTCGCGGGGTCGGAGTTGTCCATGGTCTGGGTCGGGACGGCGATGGTTCCGTGTACGCCGACCGTGTCGGTCAGAGCGCGGATCACCGTCGGAGCGCCGCCGCACACCCAGCCCAGGGAGCGCAGGGAGGAGCGGACCAGGAGGGTGTCGCCCGTTCCGACGCCCAGAACCGACAGGTCGCGGGACAGCGAGGCACGGGTCCGCGGGGTCCGGGTGTTCGTGGGCGAGGGGAATGCCACGGGTGCTCCGGCTTTCGTACGGCAGGTGGGCTCGGCTGGGGTTGACGGTACTGCCGGGGTGTGGCGGACCGCAGGGAGTTCGTGCGGTCGGCACCGTCGCTTCGGTCGTGTCGCGGGGAACACGATGGTCGTCATGTTCCCGATCAAGGCCATGGCGGCGGGCCTCCTCGCTGTCGCCGCCACCCTCACCAGTGCCGTTCCCGTCCAGGCCGATGCCGGGTCCGCGGTCTCCGGTCCGCTGACGCCCGAGGCCGTGGACTCCTACGTACGCGAGTACCTGGACTCCGCACCGCTGCCCGGAGTCACCGTCGCCGTCACCCGGGGCACCGAGGTGGTGCGCACGGCCGGATACGGCACCGACTCCCGGGGTGAGCCGTTGACCGCCGACACCCCCATGGGAGTGGCCTCGGTCAGCAAGCCCTTCACCGCGCTCGCCGTCATGCAACTCGTCGAGGACGGGGAGATCGCGCTCGACGACCCGGTGGTGGACCACCTGCCCGAGTTCACCACCGCGGATCCGCGCTCGCAGGACATCACCGTCCGCCAGTTGCTGACCCACACCTCCGGGATGGCCGACACCGCCTTCGCGGAGAAGGCGGCGCCGGTTCCCGACGACCTTGAGGGTGCGGTCGCCCGTCTGGCCGACGTCCGCCTGGCCGCCGAGCCGGGAACGGAGGAGAACTACCACAACCCCAACTACCACGTGGCGGCGCGCCTGGTGGAGGTCGTCGGCGGCCGTCCCTTCGACGAGTTCCTGGACGAGCGCGTGTTCACCCCCCTGGGCATGGACGCCACCACCACGGTGGACACCGCGGACGAGGTGTTCGAGCAGGGGGTGGCACGGGGGCACATCGCGGTCCTCGGCCGTGCGGTGCCCGTCGTGGAACCGGAGAGCTACTTCAACGGTGCGGGTGGGATGGTCACGACCGCCGCGGACATGGCGCGCTGGCTCATCGCGCAGAACAACGGGGGCGAGGGCGCCGACGGCGTCCGTGTCCTGTCGGAGGAGGGGATCGACACCACGCACACCCCGCTCGCGCAGGACGGGCTGGGTGAGAGCAGAGCCCTGGGGTGGAACACCTGGGACACGCGGGCGGGGAGTCCGATGCTGTCGCACGGCGGCATCCAGTTCACCTACACGGCCTACCAGGCGCTGCTGCCGGAGAGCGGGTACGGGATCGCGGTGATGGCCAACACGGGGTTGGGCACTGCCGACTCCCAGGCCCTGGTGTCGGGGTTGGTGGCCCTGGCCGACGGCGAGGAGCCCGCGACCGCGGCCGGGGCGGCGATGTTCGCGCTCGACCTGGTCCTGGTCGCTCTCATCGGGCTCACCGGCTACCTCACGTACCGGGGGGTGCGGCGTGCCGGGGCCTGGGTCGAGGCCGCGCGTGCCCGACCCCGGTGGCGTACCGCGGTGCGCCTGCTGCCCGGGCTGGCCGTGATCCTCGCCGGGGTGTTCGTGAACCGGCTGCTCGGGCTGTTGGCCTCGAACCGCCATATCACCTGGGAGCAGACCTTCTACGTCGTGCCCGCGGGGTTCACCCTGCTGATGGTCGCCGGGGTCGCGGTCGCCGCGGTGTACGCGGTGCGGCTGGTGACCGTGTTGCGACGCCGGGGGTGATCGCCGTTCCCGGGTGCGCAGGTGCCGGGCGGGTCCGCCGGGCGGTCGGCCCGAGGGCGGTCAGGGCAGGATGCGCATGACCAGGCCGCTGCGTGGTTTGGGGCCGAATGAGGTGGACTTGCGCGGGGTGAGTTCGCCGTGCTCGGCGACCGCGTACACCTGTTCCACGTTCAGCGGGGGCACGATGACGGCCGTGCCCTCCTCCTGCCGGGCCGCCTCGACCGCCTTGGCGGGGTCGTCGTGCACCATGCGCAGGTCCTGTTCGGGGTGCTCCCACAGGGGGAGGAGCAGGTGGTGCAGTGCGGTGGTGGGCAGTTTCCGGTAGGCGTCGGACTGCGAGGGGGTTGCCTCCGCCAGCCGCCGCGGGTCGAATCCGGACACGAGGTGGAAACCGTCGTGCGGGTCGGCCAGGAGCAGGGCCGGGTGCTCCGCCTTGGCCAGGGCCTGTTCGGCTTCGGTGAGGGAGCTGGTGTCCAGGCGTTCGACCCGGGCCACCGCCCGCGCCGACTCGGCCGCCCGTTCGGTGGCCAGCTTCGGCACGACGCGGTGGATGGCGCCCAGGGTCGGGGGGTGGGCGTCGCTGTCCACGAGGTAGGCGAGCCCGTACGCCCATCCCGGGTCGTCGCCGAGCTGGTGCATGCGCTGGTAGGCGGTGTACCGGTGGTGGCCGTCCGCGATCAGCGCGGTGCGGGCGGCCAGGTCGGCCTCGATCTCGGCGAGGGTCGCCGGGTCGGTCAGTGACCAGAGCCGGTGCCGCGTTCCGTCGGCGGTGCGGGTGTCGACGAGGAGTGCTCCGCGCCGTTGCGCGTCCTGCGTGATCCGGGTGGCGGCGCCGTTCCCCCCGGGGTAGAGCAGGAAGATCGGTTCGAGGTTGGCGCGGGTGCGTGCCATCAGCCGGATCCGGTCGAGCACGGGCCTGCGCTCCACCTGCTCGTGTGGGCGCACCGGGCCGGGTTCGGTGGCCGAGGGCAGGTCCAGCGCGCCGATGAGTCCGCGTTGGCTCGTTCCGGTCGCCGACACCTGCTCGTAGACGTAGAGGGCGTCCTCGGGGTCCTGGGCCAGCACGCCGTCGTCGATCCACGTGTTCAGGCGGGTGGCGGCCCGCTCGTAGACGAACCGTGCGGGTTGTCCCGTGCAGTTGCCGGGCGCTGTCAGGTTCAGCTGGTAGGGCACCGTGAGGTGGGCGGCGTTGTGCGGGTCCGAGCGCAGCAGCTCGCGCGTCTCCTCGGGGCTGGGGACGTCGTAGGGAGGGGCGAGGAGGTGGGCGACACCGTACTCACCGGAGTCGAGGATCCGCCCGACGTCCAGGTCCGTGTAGCGCAGCCCCCGGAAGGGAGCCAGCGCGAGAGGTTGGCGTGGCATCCCAGAACGGTACCTCCTGTCCACCGGTGTGACGCCTGTTCGGGGCGTTCTCCCGGTCGGCTCGGACCGCGGAGGTGGAGGCGCTACATCAGACGGCGCATGCGCAGCAGGTCGCCGACGCTGGCGTCCACCCTGACGCGGCGGGTGAGCAGCGCGCGGGCGTAGTCCATCCGGTCCTCCGCCAGCTCGACCAGGTCACCGCTGCCCACGGTCACCCGCACCTGGGGGGAGGGGGCCGCCCGGTCGGAGGGGCGGTGGGTGACGTCCACGAGGCCGTCCAGGGTGAGTCGCATGTCGAACACCGTCGACAGGTCCGGGACCACGACGCTGACCGAACGTTCGCGGATGTGCTTGCGGCGTTCGGACTCGGGTCGGGCGAGGATGCGTTCGTTCACCTTCGCGATACCGGCCAGGCACGCCTCGATGCTGCTCATGGCCACATGATGCCCTATCGGGAGAGGTGGGGGGTTCCACCGTCGCGAACGGGACGAACGGCGCCGCCTGACGGGTTCCCGTGCCATCGGGCTCCGGGCCCCGGTAGCGTTGACCGCGAACCCCCCATGTCGCGCGGCGGCCCCCTCGCCCCCCGCGCCCCCTCCCCTGCCCTTCCTCCCGCGGTCCCATCAAGGAGCACGTGAAACATGGTCGTCGACGCGGTACGCACCTATCTCGATGCCGCCAGTGGCCTCACCGAACTGTCGCGCAAGGAGGCCGTCGCCGCGGCCAAGGCGCTGCTGCGGGCGAACGGTACCGCCGCGCCGGAACGGACGGGGGGTGAGGCGCTGCCGCCGCGGGTCGGCCAGAACATCCAGGCTCTGGCGGGGGAGCTCATCGAGACCAGCCAGGCCAACCGCGCCGCCATCGCCGCCCTGGTCCGGTCCGAGGTCGAACGGCAGTTGGAGCGGATGGACGTCGTCCCCCGGGGCGAGCACGACCGTCTGGTGCGTCGGGTGGCCGAACTCGAACGCCGGCTGGCGGCGCGCCACCAGGCCGCCGAACGTCCCCTTGCGTCCGTCGACGCCGCACCCGTTCCCGCCGCCGCGGCCCCGGAGGCCGTTCCCGCCGATGCCGGGGTGACCCCCCAGGTGCGGCCCGAACCCGCTGACGAGGGCTCCGCCGACACCGCCGACACCGCGCCCGCCGAGAGCGATGGCTCCGACTCCGCAGCCGAGGGGGACCCCGGGGAGGAGCCTCCGGCGGCTGACGAGGGTGCCGGGTCACAGCCCGCCAAGACGGCGGAGGCGAGCTCCAAGGGCCGTTCCACGGCCAAGGGCGCCGCGAAGCCGGCCGCGCGTTCCGGCCGTGCGCGTTCGAGCGGAAAGGCGACCGCGGGCAAGCGGACGCCCAAGGGCAAGGGAACCGCGAAGAAGTAGCGTCCCCACGAGTACGGGAGAGCGATGACGGACCCCACGGAACAGGCCGCGGCGCTGGCCGAACAGACCCTCGCGAGCACACGTGAGCGGCTGGCCGGGCTGGACGGCCTGCCCACCGCCGAGCACGTCGGTGTCTTCGACTCGCTGCACCGGGAGCTGTCCACGGTGCTCGGTGCGCTGGACCAGGACGCGAACACCTCCCGTCGGCCCCCGGTATCCTAGGTGACCATGGCAAAACGCAGTCGGCTCGACGCGGAACTCGTCCGCCGCGGTCACGCACGCTCCCGCGGCCACGCCGCCGAGATCATCGAGGGCGGCTACGTCCGTGTGGCCGGGATGGTGGCCTCCAAGGCCGCCACCCAGGTCGGCACCGACCAGCCCATCGTCGTGCGCACCCCCTCGGAGGAACCCCCCTACGTCTCCCGGGGCGCGCACAAGCTCATCGGTGCCCTGGACGCGTTCTCCCTGGACGTCTCCGGTCGGCACGCGCTCGACGCGGGCGCCTCCACCGGCGGGTTCACCGACGTGCTGCTGCGCCGTGAGGTCGCGCACGTCACGGCGGTCGACGTCGGTTACGGTCAGCTCGCCTGGTCCCTGCGCAGCAACGAACGCGTGCGTGTGATGGAGCGGTGCAACGTCCGCGAGCTCACCCCCGAGCGGATCGGTGAGCCCCGCCCGGACCTGGTCGTGGGTGACCTGTCGTTCATCTCGCTGACCCTGGTACTGGCACCGTTGCGTGACTGTGTCACCCCCGAGGCCGACTTCGTCCTGATGGTCAAACCCCAGTTCGAGGTCGGCAAGGAGCGGGTCGGGGCCGGCGGTGTGGTCCGGGACCCCGGCCTGCGCGCGGAGGCGGTCACCCGGGTCGCCGAGCACGCCTTCGGTCTGGGGCTGGGCACCGTGGACGTCACGGCCAGTCCGCTCCCGGGACCCTCCGGCAACGTCGAGTACTTCCTGTGGATGCGCGCGGGCGCGCCGCCGCTGGATCCCGACCGGCTGGCCAGGGCGATCGAGGAGGGGCCCCGTTAGGGCGTGGCACCGTGTCCTCGGTGTCCGGTAACGTGACCCGGCCGGGTCAGCGACCGCTCCCGGCCCGCATCCGACTCCCCGCCGGGGAGCGAACGTGAGGGGACGGCGATGACCAGCGGACGCAGTGTTCTCCTGCTGGCGCACACCGGTCGGCCCGCGGCGATCCGCAGCGCCCACCTGGTTCACCGGAGCCTCACCCGGGCCGGGTTGACGGTGCGCATGCTCAAGGGCGAGGTCGAGGAGTTGGCGGCCGAGGGGTGCGCCCTGGCGCCGGTCGAGGCCGTCGAGCAGGCGGAGGCCGCCGAGGGCGTCGAGCTGGTCATGGTGCTCGGCGGTGACGGCACCCTGTTGCGGGCCGCGGAGATCGCGCGTCCGGCGGGTGCCCCCCTGCTCGGTGTGAACCTGGGCCACGTCGGATTCCTGGCCGAGGCCGAGCGTGAGGACCTCGGTGCGACCGTGCAGAGTGTGGTCCGACGCGACTACGTCGTCGAGGAGCGGATGACCCTCGACGTCGCGGTCCTCAACGGCGGCCGCGGTGACGGGGCGCCCCCGGTGCGGACCTGGGCGCTCAACGAGGCGACCCTGGAGAAGGGTGAGGCCCGCCGCATCCTGGAGGCCGTCCTGGAGATCGACGGTCGTCCGCTCTCCCGCTGGACCTGTGACGGAGTGGTGTGCGCGACCCCCACCGGGTCCACCGCGCACGCCTTCTCCGCCGGGGGACCGGTGGTCTGGCCCGACGTCGACGCGATGCTCGTCGTCCCGCTCAGCGCCCACGCCCTGTTCGCCCGCCCGCTCGTGGTGGGACCGAACGCGACGGTCGCGTTGGAGGTGCTGCCGGACACGGCGCCGGGCGTGCTCTGGTGTGATGGACGGCGTATGGTCGAATTGCCCGCCGGGGCGCGGATCGAGATCACCCGTGCGGACACGCCGGTTCGGCTGGCCCGGTTGCACCGGGCGCCGTTCACCGACCGGCTGGTGGCCAAGTTCGGTCTGCCGGTCGCGGGCTGGCGCGGTCGGGGCGAGCGCGACCGCTGAACCAGGACAGCGTTCCTGGCACGTCGCTTGCGCGCGTGCGGCGCGCGTGTGAACGCACAGGCGTCAACTATCAGGAGAGGGTTCGGTGCTGGAGGAAGTCCGCATCCAGGGGCTCGGGGTCATTGATGACGCCGTTCTGGAGTTGTCACCGGGACTGACCGTCGTGACGGGCGAGACCGGTGCGGGAAAGACCATGGTCGTCACCGGGCTCGGGTTGCTCTTCGGTGGACGGGCCGACCCCCAGCGTGTGCGCCCCGGTGCCTCCCGGGCGGTCGTCGAGGGCCGTCTGACGGTTCCCGGTGACGGCCGGGTGGCCTCGCGCGTTCTGGAGGCCGGTGGCGACATCGACGACGACGTTCTCATCCTCACCCGCGCCGTGTCGGCGGAGGGGCGTTCGCGTGCGACGATGGGCGGCCGGTCGGCTCCGGTGAGTCTGCTCGCCTACCTGGCCGACGACCTGGTCGCGGTGCACGGCCAGTCCGACCAGCAGCGTCTGCTGCGCGCCGACCGGCAGCGCTCGTCCCTGGACCGGTTCGCGGGGGCGGAGCTGGCCAGGGAGCTGAAGCGGTACGGGGCGGCCTACCGGCGGCACCGCGAGGTCTCGGCGGAGCTGGAGGAGATCGTGCAGCGCGCCCGTGAGCGCGCCCAGGAGGCCGATCTGCTGCGGTTCGGGGTCGAGGAGATCGAGGCCGCGGAGCCGCAGCCGGGGGAGGACGCCGAACTCCTGGCGGAGGAGACCCGCCTGGCGCACGCCGACGGCCTGCGGGTGGCGGCCACGACCGCGCACGAGGCGCTGGTCGGGGACCCGGCCGCCGACGTGGAGGTCGACGTGGTGGGGTTGCTCTCGGCGGCCCGGCAGGCGGTGGCGTCGGTGCGTGAGCACGACGCGCGTCTGGGGGTGATCGGTGACCGTCTGGACGAGGCGTCCTACATCATCTCCGACGCCGCCACGGAACTGGCCTCCTACGGGGAGTCGGTGGACTCCGACCCGGCCCGTCTGGCGGCGGTGCAGGAGCGGCGCGCGCTGCTCACGCAGTTGTCCCGCAAGTACGGCGCGACCACGGACGAGGTGCTGGCCTGGGCGTCGAACGCGGCCAAGCGGCTCACCGAGCTGGAGGGCGACGACGAGCGGATCGACGCGCTGCGGGGTGAGGCCGACGACCTGCGCGCCCGGTTGGAGGAGTCCGCGGCGGAGCTGACGCGGATCCGCACCGAGGCGGCCGATCGGTTCGGTGCGGCCGTCACCGGGGAGCTGACCGCGTTGGCGATGCCGCACGCGCGGGTGAGTGTGCGTATCCAGACGGGTGAGGAGTTCGGGCCCAACGGGCGCGACGAGGTGGAGCTGCTGTTGGCTCCGCACCCGAGTTCGCCTCCGCTGGCCCTGCACAAGGGGGCCTCCGGTGGTGAGCTCTCCCGTGTCATGCTGGCCATCGAGGTGGTCTTCGCCGGTGCCGATCCGGTGCCCACGTTCGTCTTCGACGAGGTGGACGCGGGGGTGGGCGGTAAGGCCGCCGTCGAGATCGGTCGGCGCCTGGCCCGTCTGGCCCGGCGTGCCCAGGTCATCGTGGTCACCCACCTGCCGCAGGTCGCGGCCTTCGCCGACGCCCACCTGGTGGTGGAGAAGTCCACCGAGGGTCTGGTCACCGAGAGCGGTGTGGTTCGGCTGGACCGTGCCGGGCGGGTCCGGGAGCTGTCGCGCATGCTCGCCGGGCTGGAGGACTCGGAACTGGGCCGGGCCCACGCCGAGGAGCTGCTCACCAACGCCGATCCGGAGCGTGCCTACCCGGCGGCCTGATCCGCGACGCCCCGTCCGGGCTCCGCCCCGGTCCTCGGTGCGGTGTTCGTGGGGCCCTCTCCTTCCGGGTGGCCGCTGCGGCCACGCCTGGTAGGGAGAACACGCCGATCGACCAGCTGTTATGACTCAGGGTAAGCGAGTTCTGACAGTATGCGATCGATGAAGGTATCGGATGCGCTTAGCGCCACAGTCCTGCGGTTGCGCCGCTCCCGGGGGGACGCGCCCGCCGGGCTGGTCGCGCCCGTCCGTTCTGACCGTCGCACCAAGAACCTGACCAAGCGGCTCCACCCCGGCGACATCGCCGTCATCGACCACGTCGACCTCGACCGGGTCAGTGCCGAGGCCCTGGTCGGGTGCGGTGTCTCGGCGGTGCTCAACGTCGCCCGCAGCATCAGCGGCCGTTACCCCAACCAGGGGCCGGAGATGATCGTCGAGGCCGGGATCCCGTTGGTGGACGACGTCGACCCCGAGGTGTTCACCCGGGTGCGCGACGGTGAGCGCCTGCGGTTGGAGGGGGCCACCCTCTACCGGGGGGAGGAGGCCGTCGCCCGCGGCACCCTCCAGGACACCGGTACGGTCGGGGCGGCCATGGCCGAGGCGCGCGCGGGCCTGGCCACCCAGTTGGAGGCCTTCGCCGCCAACACCATGGCCTACCTCCAGCACGAGCGCGACCTGCTGCTCGACGGCGTCGGTATCCCGGACATCAGCACCGGTATGGAGGGACGGCACGCCCTCATCGTGGTCCGCGGCTACCACTACCGCGAGGACATCGCCGCCCTGCGCCCCTACGTCCGCGAGTTCCGGCCGGTGATCATCGCGGTCGACGGCGGAGCGGACGCGGTCATGGAGGCCGGGTACCGGCCCGACATCATCGTCGGGGACTTCGACTCCGTCTCCGACCGGGCGCTGGGCAGCGGTGCCGAACTGGTCGTCCACGCCTACCGGGACGGCCGCGCCCCCGGCCTGTCCCGGCTCACCGACCTGGGCCACACCGCCGTGATCTTCCCGGCGACCGGGACCAGCGAGGACGTGGCGATGATGCTCGCGGACGGCGCGGGGGCCGCGCTCATCGTGGCGGTCGGCACCCACGCCACCCTGGAGGAGTTCCTCGACAAGGGGCGCTCGGGGATGGCCAGCACGTTCCTCACCCGTCTCCGGGTGGGCGGCAAACTCGTGGACGCCAAGGGCGTCAGCCGCCTCTACCGTTCGCGCATCTCCCCGTGGGCCCTGCTGGGCCTGGTCGCCGCCTGCCTGCTCACCATCGTCGTCGCCGCCTACAGCTCCCCGGCGGGCCAGGTCTACCTCACCTTCCTCGCGGCGCGCTGGGACGCGTTCTCCTACTGGATGACGGGGCTGTTCACGTGATCGACTTCCGCTACCACCTGGTGTCCATCGTCGCGGTGTTCCTCGCGCTCACCGTGGGGATCGTCCTGGGCACCACCATGCTCCAGGACCCGTTGCTCCACACCCTCCAGTCGGAGACCGCCGACCTGCGCGGTCAGAGCGAGCGGCTGCGTGCCGAACGCGACGAGGCGGAGCGCGTCGGTGCGGGGGCCGACACGTTCGCCGAAGCCGTGTCGAAAGACGTGCTCGACCGCCGGCTCGACGGTGTGGGCGTGGTCGTGGTGGCCGCTCCGGGGGCCGACGGTGACGTGGTCGCGGCGTTGGCCGACCGTGTCGGGGAGGCCGACGGAGAGGTCGTCGGGCGTGTCGGCCTCACTCCGGACCTGGTGGACGGCGACAACGCGACCTTCGTCGGAGAGCTCGCGGTCCGGGTGGCGCGCGACCCCGACCGGCTCACCGGAAGCGTCCACGACCGGGCGGGGACGGAACTGGGTCGGGCGCTGGCCCGCGACACGCGTTCCGAGGACGAGGCCGAGGCCGAGGCCGAGGGGGCCGAGGGGGCCGAGGAGGACGAGGAGGCGGATGGCCGGACGGCCGACGCGGTGCTGGCCGCCTTCGCCGAGGGCGGGCTGGTCGAGCTGCACGGGGAGCCGGCCGAGGCCGCCGACGCGGTGCTGGTGGTCGCGCCCGCGTTCGGTTCCGAGGGCGACTCCGAGGCCGCCCACGCCGCCCTGACCGCGCTCGTGTCCGCGCTGCGTGAGGAGGTCGGCCCCACGGTCCTGGCCGGGGACGCCACCTCCGCCGAACCCGGTGGCCTGCTCACCCGGGCCCGTGCCCAGGAGCCCTCGTTCGCCACGGTCGACCTGGCCGGACGCCCGATGGGTGACATCATCACCGTTCTGGCCCTGGCCGCGAGCCTGGAGGGCGCCGCGTTCCCGTACGGGATGGGTGAGGGGGCGGTGGGTTTCGCTCCCGACCCGTTGCCCGAGCCGAGGCCCGCCCAGGACGAGGAGCCCGAGGATGGTGTGTCCGGCGACGCGGCGGACGCCCGTTCGCAGGACGAGGCGCGCCGCGCCGCCCAGGCCGGGGAGTGAGGCCGGTGACGACGCCTCCGCCGCCTTGCGCCGTCCCCGGTGTCCGGTCTCCGGCAGTCCTTCCGTCGGCGGGGCGTGCCCTCGCCCAGGGGCTGGTCGGTGCCGCCGCGGGTGCCGTGGCCGCTCGTGCCGCCTACGCGCTGCTCACTCGGCCCCGTCCGCCCCGTGCCCGGCCCGGGCACGAGGAGTCCGCGGCACGGCCGGAGGCCGCTGCCGCCCCGGCCACGCCGGACCCGTGGCAGCGCACCAACTTCCGCGGCCGGTCCGTGACCCTCCAGCAGGGGCCCGCGCTCGCCTCGGGGGTGTGCGCCGCCAGCCTGGTCACCCCGGGGCTGACACCGCGCGTGCGCGCCTCCTGCGCCCTGGCCGCCGCCGGGGCCGCCGCGTTCGGCGCCTACGACGACCTGTCCGGTTCACCCGCCGCGCGCGGGCTGCGCGGTCACCTGGGGGCGCTGGCCCGGGGGCGGGTCACCACCGGTCTGGTCAAGATGGCCGGTATCGGTGCCACGGGGATCGCCGCCGCCGCCCTGCTGCGCCGACCGGCGGCCGACACCCTCCTGGACGGTGCGCTCATCGCCGCCAGCGCCAACCTGGTCAACCTGTTCGACCTGCGTCCGGGGCGCGCGGCCAAGCTCGCCCTCCTGGCCGCGGCCCCGGCGCTGGCCTCCCCGGCCGCGCCCCTGGTCGGGCCGGTGGTGGGGGCGTCGGTCGCGCTGCTCCCCGACGACCTGGCCGAGCGCTCCATGCTCGGAGACGCGGGAGCCAACGCGCTCGGGGCGGCCCTGGGGGTGGCGGCCGCGGCCCGCGCGCCCAGACCCGTGCGACTGGTGCTGCTCGGCGGGGCCGTCGCCCTGACCCTGGCCAGTGAGCGCACGAGTTTCTCCCGGGTCATCGACCGGGTGCCCGCCCTGCGCCGCCTCGACCGGTGGGGCAGGTGCGTGTGAGGGGGTCGCGGTGCCTCGTGCCGCCCTCGGCCGTGAGGTGACGCGCGGTGTCGGCACGGCGGCGGCGGTCATCGCGCTGGCCACCGTCGGGGCGCGCCTGGCGGGTTTCGGGCGGACGGTGGTGTTCGCCCGGACGGTCGGCGACACCTGCCTGGGCACCGCCTACGTCACGGCTAACCAGTTGCCCGCGGTCCTGTTCGAGATCGTCATCGGCGGAGCGCTCACGGCGATGGTCGTGCCCGTCCTGGCGGCCTCCGTGGAGCGGGGCGACCGGGAGCGGGTGCGCCACACCGTCTCCGCGCTGATCACCTGGGTCCTGCTGCTGGCCGTTCCCCTGTCCGCGCTGCTCGCCGCCGCGGCGGCCCCCGCGACCGCGCTCATGCTGGGTCCGGCGGCCGGCTGCGACCGCGGCGACCTGGCCGCCCTGGCCGCGCGCATGCTCGTCGTGTTCGCCCCCCAGATCGTCCTCTACGGCCTGGCCGCGGTCCTGTACGGGGTCCTCCAGGCCCACCGGCGGTTCCTCGCGCCCGCCCTGGCCCCGCTCGTGTCGAGCCTCGTGGTGATCGGCTGCTACCTGGCCTTCGTCCCCCTGGGGGCCGGAGACCGGTGGGATGTGGGGGAGCTGTCCGCGGCCGCCGAGCTCACGCTGTCGCTGGGGACGACCGCGGGGGTGGCGGCGCTGTTCCTCACCGTGCTCGGCCCCATGGCGCGGCTGCGTGTGCGCCCCCGGCCGCGGCTGACGTTCCCGCCCGGGGTGGGGGAGCGCGTCCGGGCGCTGGCCGCCGCCTCCCTCGTGCCCCTCGTGGCCATGCAGGTGTGCCTGCTGCTGTTCGTGGCGTTGGCCAACCACGGCGGCGGTGCGGGTGCGGCCGTGCTGCACACCTACGCCTGGGCCCTGTTCACACTCCCCTACGGGGTGATCGCGGTCCCCGTGGCCACCAGCGCCTTCACGGCCCTGGCGGTGGCGCACGCCGACCGCGACCACCGGGGTTTCGGCGCTCTGGTCTCCGGTTCCGCCCGGGCCGCGGTCGTGGCCACGGCGGGTGCGGGCACCGCACTGGCCGCGGCCGCCGTCCCGGTCGCGGCGGTCTTCGCGCGGGAGGACCCGCTGGCCCTGGAGCGGGCGCTGCTCGCCTACGCTCCGGGTGTGGTGGGGTTCGGGCTGGTCGCGCTGCTCAGCCGGGCACTGTACGCCTCCCACCACGGCCGCCCGGCGGCCGCCGCCCAGGTGACCGGGTGGGTGGTGGTGATGGCGGGCGCGGTCGTCCTGGTGTGGGCGGTGCCCCCGGAGTGGACGATCGCGGCGCAGGGCGCGTCGGTCACGGTGGGGCTCACCCTGGCGGCGGTCCTGCTGTGCGCGGTTTCGGTGCGCGCGCACGGGCGCGGGGCGCTGGCCGGGGTCGGCAGGTCGGTGGTCGCGTCCCTGGCGGGTGGTGTCGCGGGGTGGTCCGCGGGCCGTACGGTCGCGGCGGTGCTGCCCGTGGCCGACGTGTGGTGGGCGGCGGGTTCGGCCGTGGCGGCCGGATCGGTCGGGCTGGTGGTGTTCGCGGCCGTGGCCGCGCTGGTGGACCCGTCCGCGCCGCGGGCGGTGGCCACCCGTGCCAGGAGCGTACGAGAGGGCAGGAGGGCGAAGCGGTGAACCGCAGGATCGCGCTGGTCGTGGGGACCAGCACCGGAGGGGTCGGGCGGCACGTGCGGTCGCTGGCCGAGGGGTTGCGCGGGCGCGGACACCGGGTGGCGGTGTTCGGGCCGGTCTCGGCGGACCGGGCGTTCGGATTCAGCTCGGCGGGGATCCGGTTCGCGCCGGTCCCGATCGGTGCCGCCCCGTCGCTGGGCGATCCCGGGGCCGTCCTGAGGTTGGGTGCCCTGGCCGCGGGTGCGGACGTGGTGCACGCCCACGGGATGCGGGCGGGGGCGCTGTGCGCGTTGGCGGGGGCCTCGCCGCTGGTGGTGACGGCGCACAACGCGCCGCCGTCGGTGACCGGGCCGCTGACCTCGGCCTACCCCGTGCTGGAGCGGATCGTGGCGCGGCGGGCGGAGGTGGTGTTGGGGGTCTCGGGCGATCTGGTGCGTCGGTTGCGTGCGGCCGGGGCGCGTGAGGCCCGGATGGCGGTGGTGGCCGCGCCCCCGGTCGGGGAGCCGCTGAACGGTCGTGAGGCCACGCGGGCCGACCTGGCGGTGCGCCCCGAGCGGCCGCTGCTGCTCACCGTCGGTCGGTTGGCCGAGCAGAAGGGGTTGGACACGCTGTTGGCGGCGGCGCCGTCGATCGCCGAGCGGCGGCCCGAGCCGGTGGTGGCGATCGCGGGGGACGGCCCGTTGTGGGGGGAGCTGCACGACACGGCCGCCGAGTTGAAGGCGGACGTGCGCATGCTCGGCCACCGGTCGGACGTGGCCGACCTGCTGGCGGCGGCGGACGTGTTCTGCCTGCCCAGTCGGTGGGAGGGGCCGTCTCTGGTGATCATGGAGGCGCTTCGGGCGGGGCTTCCGGTCGTGGCCACGCGTGTGGGCGGTATCCCGGACCTGTACACGGGGACGGTGCTCATGGTGCCGCCGGAGGATCCGTGTGCCCTGGCCTCGGCGGTCGGGCGGGTGTTGGACGAACCCGAGGTGGCCGGGGCGTTGCGCGCCCGCGCGCGTGCGGCGGCCCGGGACCTGCCCACGGAGGAGGACGCGGTGGCGGCGGCCGACGGGCTGTACGCGGCGGTCGCGCGGCGCAGGGTCTGATGCCGCCGGCGGGGTCCGGGGGGCGCCGGCGCGGAGCATGGTGAACGCCACCCCGCCACCGGCTTCCGTCCGTGGGTGTTTGATGACATGCTGGGTAGGGGTCGGGTTGTGCACCCATGTCATGAGGTGTGCCCCGGTACCCTTGTATTTCACGTGAGGGGAGTATCCCTGTCGCGGCGGAGCCGTCATCACGGAGCACAGTGTCGTGTTCCCGGTTCCGTCGGTTCGCGCCGGCGTCGGGCGAGCGGGAGAGACCTCCGGTAGTTCGACGTGCGCGCAGTGCTCCCGCGCGCACCGACCGGAGGAGTTTCCGACCGTGAGCGTTCCCCTGTGGGTATGGGCCGTCACCATCCTGGGCATGGTCGCCGTCCTGGCGATCGACCTGGCCATCGTCGACCACCCCTGGAGCAAGAAGAGCGGGCCCAAGGAGTTCGGGGTCCGCCAGGCCGCCTGGTGGGCGGCCTTCTACGTGGGTGTGGCCATCCTGTTCGGCTTCGGCCTGATGTACTTCGGCGGTTCGACCGCGGGCGCCGAGTACTTCGCCGGGTTCATCACCGAGAAGAGCCTGAGCGTCGACAACCTCTTCGTGTTCTACCTCCTCATGGGCGCCTTCGCGGTGCCCAGGAAGTACCAGCACGAGGTCCTGCTCATCGGCATCGTCATCGCGCTCGTCATGCGCGGCTTCTTCATCATCCTCGGCGCGCAGGTGATCAACGCCTGGAGCGAGGTCTTCTACCTCTTCGGCGCCTTCCTCATCTACACCGGTTACAAGATCGTCCGGGACCACCTGAAGGCCGACGAGGAGGAGAAGGACTTCACCCAGAACCCGGCGGTGCGCCTGGTCAAGCGGTTCTGGCCGGTCACCGACGACTACCACGGCGCGCACATGACCGTGAAGCTCGACGGCAAGCGGCACGTGACCCCGATGCTGCTGGTCATCGTCGCCATCGGTGTCGTCGACCTGGTCTTCGCCGTCGACTCCATCCCGGCCATCTTCGGCCTCACCCAGGACGCCTACATCGTCTTCACCGCCAACGCCTTCGCGCTGCTGGGGCTGCGCCAGCTGTACTTCCTGCTGGCCGGTCTCATGGACAAGCTCGTCTACATCAGCTGGGGCCTGTCCGCGATCATGGTCTTCATCGGCGTGAAGATGATCCTGCACGCGCTGCACGAGAACGGTGTGCACGCTCCGGAGATCGGTATCGGCGCCTCGTTGACCGTGATCATCGGCCTCATGGCGGTCACCATCGTCGCCAGCCTGGTCAAGTCCCGCGTCGACGCGCGCCGGCACTCCGCCGTCGAGGCGGCGGCGGAGGGGGACACCACGGCCGACCGTTCCTGAGCCCGGCCGGGGAGGGCGGCGCCGTCTGCCCCTCCCGGGGGAGTCGGACACGACCGGTTCTCGAAAACAACCGAATTCGAACGCCTGTTCGTCTATAGTGGTGGTGTCCGACGCTGAGCCGTTCGGGCACCACCACTTCCTCGAGGTGGAAGAAACCGCCACCGGTGGTCGTTAGTCTTGTCGGACGGGAGGGACCGCGGGCCCCGCGTCCTCCTCCCCACCCCCTTTCGAGCCCGGTTCCCGGGCCGGGGCGGCCGATTGACCGTTCACCGGACCGCGAAGTCCACACACGGGTCAGCCGACGTCGCGCGACGAGGTCCACGTCCTGTGCGCCCAAGCCGAAGGATGTCTCACTCGATGGTCGAACAACTGGTAGTCCGGGGAGCACGCGAGCACAACCTCAAGGACGTCTCGCTCGACCTGCCACGCGACTCCATGATCGTGTTCACCGGTCTGTCCGGGTCAGGTAAGTCCTCCCTGGCCTTCGACACGATCTTCGCCGAGGGGCAGCGGCGCTACGTCGAGTCCCTGTCGGCCTACGCCCGCCAGTTCCTGGGGCAGATGGACAAACCGGACGTCGACTTCATCGAGGGGCTCTCGCCCGCGGTGTCCATCGACCAGAAGTCCACCAGCCGCAACCCCAGGTCCACCGTCGGCACCATCACCGAGGTGTACGACTACCTGCGTCTGCTGTGGGCGCGCGTGGGCGTGCCGCACTGCCCCGAGTGCCGCCGCGAGATCGCCCGGCAGACCCCGCAGCAGATCGTGGACCGGGTTCTGGAGATGACCGAGGGCACCCGCTTCCAGGTGCTCGCCCCGGTCGTGCGCGGACGCAAGGGCGAGTACGTCGAGCTCTTCAAGGACCTCCAGAGCAAGGGCTTCACGCGTGCCGTCGTCGACGGCGCCGCCGTGCGGCTGGACGAGCCGCCCAAGCTCGGCCGCTACGACAAGCACGACATCGCCGTCGTCGTGGACCGCCTGAGCGTCAAGGCCTCCGCCCGGGGCCGCCTCACCGATTCGGTGGAGACCGCGCTCAAGCTCGCGGGCGGGACCATCGTCCTGGACTTCGTCGACCTGTCCGAGGACGACCCCGAGCGGGAGAAGGTCTTCTCCGAGCACCTGTACTGCCCCTACGACGACCTGTCCTTCGAACAGCTCGAACCGCGCTCGTTCTCCTTCAACGCCCCCTACGGCGCCTGCCCGGACTGCTCGGGCCTGGGCACCCGGATGGAGGTCGACGCCGACCTGCTCGTGCCGGACCCGGAGAAGACCCTGGCCGAGGGGGCGATCTCCCCGTGGACGGGCGGCACCAACTCCGGGTACTGGGACCGCATCCTCACGGCCCTGGGCGAGGCCGTCGGCTTCGACCTGGACACCCCGTGGGAGCGCCTGCCCCGCCGCGTGCGCAAGGCCATCCTGGAGGGCCACGACACCCAGGTCCACGTGACCTACCGCAACCGGTACGGGCGCAGCCGCTCCTACTACACCGAGTTCGAGGGCGTCATCCCCTGGGTCAAGCGGCGCCACTCCGAGACCGAGAGCGACTGGGGCCGTGAGCGGCTCGAGGGCTACATGCGCACGGTCCCCTGCCCCACCTGTGAGGGAACCCGCCTCAAGCCGGTGGTGCTGGCCGTGACGGTCGGCGGGAGGTCCATCGCCGAGGTCGCGCAGATGTCGCTGAGCCAGAGCGCCGCCTTCCTCGCCGACCTCAGGCTGTCGGACCGGGACATGGTCATCGCCGCCCAGGTGCTCAAGGAGATCAACGCCCGCCTGGGCTTCCTGCTGGACGTCGGTCTGGACTACCTCTCCCTGGCCCGCTCGGCCGGGTCGCTCTCCGGCGGTGAGGCCCAGCGCATCCGCCTGGCCACCCAGATCGGATCGGGCCTGGTCGGCGTGCTCTACGTCCTGGACGAGCCGTCCATCGGCCTGCACCAGCGTGACAACGCGCGGCTGCTGGAGACCCTGCAGCGGCTGCGCGACATCGGCAACACGCTGATCGTCGTCGAGCACGACGAGGACACCATCCGCGCCGCCGACTGGGTCGTGGACATCGGCCCGGGCGCGGGCGAGCACGGCGGCCACGTCGTGGTGTCGGGCATCGTGGACGAGCTGCTCACCGCCTCGGACTCGATGACCGGCGACTACCTGGCCGGGCGCCGCGCCATCGCGCTGCCCGAGTCGCGCCGCCCCCTCGGCAGGGGGCACGAGCTCGTCGTGCGCGGGGCGCGTGAGAACAACCTCGACGGGATCGACGTCACCTTCCCCCTGGGTGTGTTCACCGCGGTCACGGGTGTGTCCGGGTCGGGCAAGTCCACGCTGGTCAACGAGATCCTGTACAAGGCCCTGGCCAAGGAGCTCAACGGAGCGCGCGATGTCCCCGGGCGCCACCTGCGGGTCAACGGCACCGGCAAGGTCGACAAGGTCGTCCACGTCGACCAGAGCCCGATCGGCCGTACCCCGCGCTCCAACCCGGCCACCTACTCCGGGGTCTTCGACCACATCCGCAAGCTCTTCGCGCAGACGACCGACGCCAAGACGCGCGGCTACCAGCCGGGCCGGTTCTCCTTCAACGTCAAGGGCGGCCGGTGCGAGGCGTGCTCGGGTGACGGCACGCTCAAGATCGAGATGCAGTTCCTGCCCGACGTCTACGTGCCGTGCGAGGTGTGCCACGGTGCCCGGTACAACCGGGAGACCCTCCAGGTGCGGTACAAGGGCAAGAACATCTCCGAGGTGCTCGACATGCCCATCGCCGAGGCCCTGGAGTTCTTCGAGCCGATCAACGCCATCCGCCGGCACCTGCAGACCCTCACCGACGTGGGGCTGGGGTACGTGCGTCTGGGCCAGCCCGCCACGACCCTGTCCGGCGGTGAGGCCCAGCGGGTCAAGCTCGCCGCCGAGCTCCAGCGGCGCTCCACCGGCCGGACGGTGTACGTTCTGGACGAGCCCACCACGGGCCTGCACTTCGAGGACATCCGTAAGCTGCTGGGGGTGCTCAACCGGTTGACCGACACCGGTAACACGGTGATCGTCATCGAGCACAACCTCGACGTCATCAAGACCGCGGACCACGTCATCGACATGGGCCCCGAGGGCGGCTCCGGCGGCGGCCGGGTGGTGGCCCAGGGCACCCCCGAGGAGGTCGCCGCGGTCGCCGAGTCCTACACCGGTCAGTTCCTGGCCAAGATGCTCTGAACACCGGCGAACCGCCCAGGAGGTCGGACACCGTATGAACCAGCCACCCCCGGACCCCCACTGGAGAGCGCCCCGGGAGGGGTACCCGTACCGGGGAGTCCCGGGAGGCCCGGGGCACCAGGCCTCCGGGCCCTCGGACCCGGGGGAGCGACGGTACCCGCTGGCGTCCTGGTGGTCGCGGGTTCTGGCCCGCGCCGTCGACATGGTGGCGGTGGCGCTGCCCGCCCTGCTGGTGGCCCTGGTCCTTGCCCTGGTCTGGTTGGGGGTGCTCAACCTCCTGGGCGGGTCCGGCAGCGGTCCGCGGAGCTACGGGTACTTCCTGGTCGTCACGTTCTTCGTGCTCTACACCGGCTACGAGACCCTGGCGGTGGCCCGTTGGCAGCAGACCCTCGGCAAGCGGTTGGCGGGGGTCAAGGTGGCGCCGGCGGCCGCTGCGGGCCGCCTCGGCCCGGTGCCCCTCGCGGCCCTGACCGTCCGGGCCGCCCTGTTCGGTCTGCCCGTCCTGCTGTTCGCCCTGCCCGGGGCGCTGTGGTGGACGGCGGTCATGCCCCTGGCCCTCCTCACCGGGGGGATGGCCGCCTGGGACCGGCCCAACCAGCAGGGGATCCACGACAAGATCGCCGGAACCGTGGTGCTCGACGTGAGCTGACCCCCGCCCGGCGGGTGTCGGAGGGCGTGGGGCCACCCCTGGTCGGGACCGCCCCCAGCACCTACTACAGTTTGTAGTGTTGAACGTAGCGGTGCAGATGAGGAGCGTTCGGTCGTGTCCGGTCAGAGAACGTGCGGGTGCGGGATGAGCAGGCGCCGCCTGCTCGGGACGGCGGGGGCGGCCGCGGCCGTCACGGCCGGTGCCGCGGCCTGCGGTGAGCCGCCCAAGCCGCAGGACGTGCGGCGCGGCCATGTGGTCGGACAGACCACGGACGTCCCGGTGGGCGGTGGCGCGGTCTTCAGTGACAGCAAGCTCGTCGTCACCCAGCCCGAGGAGGGCGACTACCGCGCCTTCAGCGCGGCGTGCACGCACGGCGGCTGCACGGTCCAGGAGGTCACCGAGGTCATCGGCTGCCTGTGCCACGGAAGCCAGTTCGACCTGGTCACCGGGGAGGCGGTCGTGGGCCCGGCCACCGAGCCGCTGGAGCCGTTCACCGTCACCGTCGAGGGCACCGACATCATCCTCGACTAGGGCCCGTTCCTGGCGACGGTCACCGGCGGGGGTTGTCGTTCGGGTGCCCGGACACGGTCCGCAGCCAAGCCAAGGACCCAGAGAACACAGCCCGGGGCGCGCGACGAGCGGTGCCCGGCAGCGCCGCGGGGCCCGGAACACGGACGTGTTCCGGGCCCCGCGGCGCTCGGATCAGCTCTCCTCGGCCTCTTTGTGCTCCACCAGGGCCCTCTCGGCCCTGCGGGCGCTCCCCGGACGGCGGAAGGCCGAGGTGGGGAACCGGGCCGCGTAGTCGGCGTCGTCCCCGCCGGTGACGAACTCGGTGCGCTTTCGGGGCAGGGACTCGGGGTAGTGCTCGACCAGCCAGGCGGCCAGGTGCTCGCGGATCTCGCACGCGATGTTCCACTGGTCGCCGGTGTCGGCGGCGGTGGCGACCACCCGGACCACCACCAGGCCGTCGTCGAGGATGTCCACGACCTGGCAGGACCAGCTGCGGCCGTCCCAGTGCTTGCTGGCGGTGATGAGGCGGCCCGCCTCCTCGCGCAGGGCCTCGACCGGGACCTCCCAGTCCAGCGGCAGCATCACCTTCGCCATGATCTGCGTGCCCTGCTTCGTCCAGTTCTCGAAGACCATGGTGGTGAAGTTGGCGACCGGAACCACCAGGCGGCGCTCGTCCCAGATCTTCACCGTGACGTTGACCAGGGTCAGTTCCTCCACCCGGCCCCACTCGCCCTCGATGACGACGACGTCGCCGATGCGCAGGGAGTCGCTGAAGGCCAGCTGGAGGCCGGCGAACAGGTTGGCCAGGGTGGACTGGGCGGCCACACCGGCGACGATACCGATGATGCCCGCGGAGGCCAGCAGACCGGCGCCGAGCGCGCGCACCTCGTCGAAGGTGAACAGGATCGCGGAGATCGCCAGGACCACGATGATCGAGGTGACCACCCGGCGCAGCAGCCGCACCTGGGTCTGGATGCGCCGGGCGCGGCGGTCGGCGTCGCCGTTGGAGTTCGACAGGCGGGCCAGGATCATGTCCGTCGCGGCGTAGGCCAGACTTATTCCCAGACCGGTCAGCGACGCGATCATGAGGATGACCATCGCGTGCTCGATGGTCCGGTACGTGCTCCATCCGACGTCGCTGGGTGTCGGCAGCGCCAGGTTGGCGCCCACGACCGCGGCGGCGGCGTAGGCGGTGAAGGCCGAGCGCGCCACCAGGAATCGGGCGTGCGGCCAGATCCGGCCCAGCTGGTGGTTGAGCAGCCAGTGGACCACGAAGACCAGCAGCAGGGCGATCGCGACGGCGACACCGATCGCGATCCATTGGCCAGCTGACACGGTGGAGGCCCCCTCATCGTCCAGGTTGGGAAGTTCGTCGATACCCGCCCAACCTAGAGCATCCTGATATCCACTCGTGACGTTTGACCGGTGTGACGTGGGCGGCGCGAGTGGCCGGATGTCCTTCGTACCGACCAGAATGGGGGTATGGCTGCGACTCCTCACCTGCGCCCCGCCCCCGGATCGATCCCGCGCGACCCCGGTGTCTACCGGTTCCGTGACGCCTCGGGGCAGGTCATCTACGTCGGCAAGGCCAAGAACCTGCGCTCGCGCCTGTCCTCGTACTTCCGTGACTTCGCCGGGCTGCACCCGCGCACCCAGCAGATGGTCTCCACCGCGGCCGACGTCGACTGGACGGTCGTGGGCACCGAGGTGGAGGCACTCCAGCTGGAGTACTCCTGGATCAAGCAGTACGACCCCCGCTTCAACGTCAAGTACCGCGACGACAAGAGCTACCCCTACCTCGCGGTCACCCTGAACGAGGAGATCCCCCGCGTCCAGGTGATGCGGGGCGCCAAGCGGAAGGGCGTGCGCTACTTCGGTCCCTACTCCCACGCCTGGGCCATCCGGGAGACCGTCGACCTGCTGCTCCGGGTCTTTCCGGTGCGGACCTGCTCGGCGGGGGTCTTCCGGGGCGCGCGCAACAGCGGCCGCCCCTGCCTGCTCGGCTACATCGGCAAGTGCGTGGCCCCGTGCGTGGGCAGGGCCACCCCCGAGGAGCACCGGGCGCTGGTGGACGACCTCTGCTCCTTCCTGGCCGGGGACACCGGGCGGTTCATCCGCGAACTGGAGGCGCGGATGGGCGAGGCGGCCCAGGAGATGGAGTACGAGCGCGCCGCCCGCATCCGCGACGACATCGAGGCCCTGCGCGCCGCCCTGGAGAAGCAGGCCGTGGTGCTGCCCGACTCCACCGACTGCGACGTCATCGCGATGGCCGACGACCAGTTGGAGGCGGCCGTGCAGATCTTCCACGTGCGCGGCGGACGGATCCGGGGGCGCCGGGGGTACGTGGTCGACAAGGTCACCGACGCCGGTCCCGCCGAACTGATGGAGACGTTCCTCGGCCAGCTCTACGGCGACGCCGGGGAGGCCGCGGACGGCGAGGCCGAGACGGCGGGCCCGGTCCCGCGCGAGGTCCTGGTCTCCGACGCTCCCGTGGACGCCTCCGCCGTCGCCTCCTGGCTCGCGGAGCGCCGGGGCTCGGCCGTCACCGTGCGCGTGCCCCGGCGCGGTGACAAGAAGGACCTCATGGAGACCGTGGCCAAGAACGCCCGCGAGGCGCTGGCCCGCCACAAGACCCACCGCGCCGGCGACCTGAGCACCCGCAGCCGGGCCCTCAACGAGATCCAGGAGGCCCTGGACCTGCCCGAGGCGCCGCTGCGGATCGAGTGCTACGACATCTCCAACCTCCAGGGCGAGCACGTGGTGGCGTCCATGGTGGTGTTCGAGGACGGTCTGGCCCGCAAGTCCGAATACCGCCGGTTCGGTATCCGCGGATCCGGGGCGGGCGGTGCCGAACAGCACGACGTCGCCGCCATGTACGAGGTGATCAGGCGCAGGTTCACCCGCTACCTTGAGGAGAGCGCCCGCGCCGGTGAGGTCGCCCGGATGGGGGAGACCGGTGACCCCGGTGACCGCTCCGCCGGGGACGTGCCCGCTCCCGGCAGGTTCGCCTACCCCCCTAACCTGGTGGTGGTCGACGGGGCCCGACCGCAGGCCGAGGCGGCGCGTCGGGCGTTGGACGAACTCGGGATCGAGGACGTCGCCGTGTGCGGTCTGGCCAAGCGCCTGGAGGAGGTGTGGCTGCCCGACGACGAGGACCCGGTGATCCTGCCCCGCACGAGCGAGGGCCTGTACATGCTCCAGCGGGTGCGCGACGAGGCGCACCGCTTCGCCATCGCCTACCACCGCCAGCGGCGCGCCAAGGCGCTCACGGGCAGCAGACTGGACGACCTGCCGGGCCTGGGCCCGACCCGCAGGTCGGCGCTGATCAAGGAGTTCGGGTCGGTCAGGCGCCTGGCCTCGGCCACGGCGGAGGAGATCGCGGCGGTCCCGGGCATCGGCCCCAAACTGGCCGAGGCCGTCCACGCCCACCTGTCCGGCGGGACCGCCGGTCCGGGCCGCAACGACGACGGGGCACCAGCACAGCAAGGCACCGACGGGGGAGGAGACACATGACGGTCGAACTGGGTGGCGAGCTGCCACCGGAGGTGGTCATCGTCACCGGTATGTCCGGGGCGGGACGGAGTACGGCGGCCAGGGCGCTGGAGGACCTGGGCTGGTTCGTGGTGGACAACCTGCCCCCCGGGCTGCTGCCGACCATGATCGAACTGGCCGGCCGCACCCACGGCGCGGTTCCCCGGGTCGCGGTGGTCGTGGACGTGCGGTCGCTGGCCTTCACCGAGGACCTGCTGTCCACCGTCGAGGAGCTGCGCAAGCGCGACATGACCGCGCGCGTGCTGTTCCTGGAGGCGGGCGACGACGCCCTGGTCCGCCGCTTCGAGGGGGTGCGCCGCCGCCACCCCCTCCAGGGCGACGGCCTGCTGACCGACGGCATCACCCGTGAGCGTGAGACCCTGCGGGCGATCCGGGGGGAGGCCGATCTGGTCATCGACACCTCCCAGCTCAACGTGCACCAGCTCAAGGCGCGCGTGCTCGGGTTCTTCGGTGAGGACGGCGAGGGCCGCGTCCGGGCCAACGTGGTCTCGTTCGGCTTCAAGCACGGTCTGCCGGTCGACGCCGACCTGGTCCTGGACTGCCGTTTCCTGCCCAATCCGCACTGGGTGCCCGACCTGCGGCCGATGAACGGCCGGGACGCGCCGGTGCGTGACTACGTCCTGTCCCAGGACGGGGCCAAGGAGATGCTGGAGGCCTACGCCGAGGTGCTCAAGCTGACCATCGAGGGCTACCAGCGCGAGGGCAAGCACTACATGACCCTCGCGGTCGGCTGCACGGGCGGTAAGCACCGCAGTGTCGCCATGGCCGAGCAGTTCGGCGACCGGCTCCGCGCCCAGGGCGTCGACGTGCACGTCGTCCACCGGGACGTGGGCCGAGAGTGATCCTCGGGCGTCGTCCCGCCCCCGTGCGCGCAGTGGGCGGAATCGCCAAGTGCGGTGTCTTCGCTTAGATTGGCCCGGTCACCGCCGGTACCGGTCTCCCGACCGGTACCCGGCGGTCCTGGGCGCGGATCGACCGCCTGTCCGCCGTACCCGGCGGAGCGGTCGCGGACGCCAGCCGTACACGGGACGAGGGGCAGGCCACAGCCATCATGTCGAACAGCACGGTGCCGTACGGTGACGGGAGCCGCCCACCCCGGGTGGTCGCCCTGGGCGGCGGGCACGGCCTGCACGCGTCCCTCTCGGCGCTGCGCCGGGTGACCACCGACGTCACCGCGATCGTCACCGTCGCCGACGACGGCGGGTCCAGCGGTCGGCTCCGCCGCGAGCTGGGTGTGCTGCCCCCCGGGGACCTGCGGATGGCGCTGGCCGCGCTGTGCGGTGACGACGAGTGGGGGCACACCTGGAGCCAGGTGATCCAGCACCGGTTCCGCTCCGAGGGTGAACTGCACGGTCACGCCGTCGGGAACCTGCTCATCGTCGCCCTGTGGGAGCTGCTGGGGGACTCGGTGGCGGGCCTGGACTGGGTGGGTCAGCTGTTGGGTGCGCACGGTCGCGTGCTGCCGATGTCGTCGGTGCCGCTGGACATCGCGGCCGAGGTCGCCGGGATCGACCCCGACCGGCCCGAGGCGCTGACGACGGTGCGCGGTCAGGTGGCCTGTGCGAGCACCGACGGCCGGGTGCGGTCGATCTCCCTGATCCCGGAGTCCCCGCCCGCCAGCCCTCAGGCGGTCAAGGCGGTGCGCGAGGCCGACTGGGTGGTCTTCGGCCCCGGGTCGTGGTTCACGAGTGTCCTGCCGCACCTGCTGGTCCCCGACCTGGCACACGCCCTGGTCACCACCCGTGCGCGGCGCGTGGTGGCGCTCAACCTGTCGCCGCAGCGGGGCGAGACCGACGGTTTCCGGCCCGAGACCTACCTGGAGGTCCTGCACGAGCACGCCCCCAAACTCGGGGTGGACGTGGTGCTGGCCGACCGGGGCACGGTGGAGGAGATCGAGCCGCTGGAGAGGGTGGTGCGGGGGCTCGGCGGCCGTCTGGAGCTGGACGACCTGGGCCGTGACGACGGTTCGCCCCGCCATGACCCCGAGCACCTGGCGACGGCCTTCGAACGGATCCTCGCCGACTGAACGCGTGAGCGGGGCGCGGTCGGGGAAGATCCGCGGCATGGCTGGTCACGGTGTCCACGTGGAGCGGGTGTACGACGTGGTGCGCGCGCGTGAGGGTCCGGGGCGGACGCGGCCGCCCCGGGGTCGGCTCTTCCTCGTGGACCGGTTGTGGCCGCGCGGTGTGTCCCGGGCCTCCCTGGAGGGCGTCGAGTGGTTGCGTGAGGCGGCGCCCAGCTCCGAGCTCAGATCGTGGTTCGGCCACGATCCCGAGCGGTTCCCCGGTTTCGCCGAACGCTACCGCGCCGAGCTGGAGGCCCGTCCGGAGGCGCTGGCGCCGGTGCTGGCGGCGGCGCGGCGCGGTCCGGTCACCCTCCTGTACGCGGCCCGGGACACGGCGCACAACCACGCGCTCGTCCTGCGCGACCATCTGGAGGAGCGGTTGTCGGAGGAGGCCGGGGGCGGTTGACCGCGTACCGGCACCAAACGCGGCGGGTCCGTGACCGGGGTGTGGGGCGGCTCGCCTCCGGGGCGGGCACGGCCTGCCGGGGGCCGAGGGCACCCGCACCCGCTCCCGCGCCGCGCGCGGGACCCGGCGCCCCCGGGCCCGTCCGGTGCCGAGGTCCCAGGACCCGGGTGTCCGCGGGACGTTCGGGCGGTCTGGGCCGGGAATCCCCATATATTTCGTGATGGGAAGTGGACTCGCCGGTGAATCCCCTCCCCTCGGGGCGGGGAGCGGTCAAGTAGTCTGCCTCGAAGGAAACCGAGCGTGGCGGGGCCGCGTCGGTGCACACCGGTGCCCGGTGCGCGTCACCGGGACGGGCCAGTAGTTCGAGGGGGAGGATCGCGGCGATGGCGATGACCGGCGTGGTGAAGGATGAGTTGAGCCGTCTGGCCATTCTCAAGCCATGCTGCCGCAAGGCGGAGGTGTCCACCATCCTGCGGTTCACCGGGGGGCTGCACCTGGTGGGAGGGCGGATCGTGATCGAGGCCGAACTCGACACGGGTGCCGCGGCGCGTCGTCTGCGCAAGGACATCTCCGAGGTCTTCGGGCACGAGTCCGAGGTGGTCGTTCTGTCCCCGAGCGGTCTGCGCAAGGGCAACCGGTACGTGGTCCGGGTGATCAAGGACGGTGAGTCCCTGGCACGCCAGACCGGGCTGGTGGACAACAACGGCCGTCCGGTGCGCGGATTGCCCCGGCACGTGGTCGCCGGCGGGGCCTGCGACGCCGAGTCGGCCTGGCGGGGCGCGTTCATCGCGCACGGGTCGCTGACCGAACCGGGGCGGTCGATGTCGCTGGAGGTGACCTGCCCCGGGCCGGAGGCGGCACTGGCGCTGGTGGGGGCGGCGCGCCGGCTCAAGGTGCACGCCAAGGCGCGCGAGGTGCGCGGTGTGGACCGCGTCGTGGTGCGCGACGGTGACTCCATCGGTGCCCTGCTGACGCTGCTGGGCGCCCACCAGAGCGTGTTGGCCTGGGAGGAGCGCCGGATGCGTCGTGAGGTGCGGGCCACCGCCAACCGGCTCGCCAACTTCGACGACGCCAACCTGCGCCGCAGCGCCCGTGCGGCGGTGGCGGCGGGTGCCCGTGTGGAGCGGGCCCTGGAGATCCTGGGGGAGGACGCCCCCGAGCACCTGGTGGCCGCGGGGAAGCTGCGCCTGGCGCACAAGCAGGCGTCCCTGGAGGAGTTGGGCCAGCTGTCGGCTCCGCCGCTGACCAAGGACGCCATCGCCGGGCGTATCCGCAGGCTGCTCGCCATGGCCGACAAGCGGGCCAGCGATCTGGGCATCGAGGGGACCGAGGCGAACCTCACTCCGGACATGCTCGTCCCGTGAGCGGCCGGCGCGGTGTGACGACGGTGTGAACGCGAGTTCGTCCGCGGCCTGCCGGATGTTCGGCTTTGTTAACTGCGGAAACCCTCGGATAACTTCCAACAATGGTATAGACCTCTTCGTCGGTCGGTGTCAGTATGGTCGCGAATCCACGAGGGCTGCCGGGGCGGCGAACCAAGGGCCCGTCGCTGTGGGCCGTCGGCGCTCCGCTAGGCTCTCTGACAACACCTGGCGCGTGTTAACCCTGTTCAATGCGGTTGCTCCGGGCCTCCAACCGGGGCGGACGCCGTGGGTGAGGACGAATGCCCGGGTGGAAATGATGTGCGACATATGAGGAGATTGGTTCCGTGACCATCCGTGTAGGCGTCAACGGCTTCGGTCGGATCGGCCGCAATTTCTGGCGCGCGGTCGCCGCTGGCGGCAGCGACATCGAAATCGTCGCGGTCAACGACCTCACCGACGTCAAGACGCTCGCGCACCTGCTCAAGTACGACACGGTGCTCGGCACCCTCGACGGTGACATCGAGGTCGGCGAGGACGTCATCCGCGTCGGCGACAAGACCATCAAGGTCCTGGCCGAGCGCGACCCGGCCCAGCTGCCCTGGTCCGACCTGAACGTGGACGTGGTCATCGAGTCCACCGGCCGCTTCACCAAGGCCGAGGACGCCAGCAAGCACATCAGCGCCGGCGCCAAGAAGGTCATCATCTCCGCCCCGGCCAAGGGCGAGGACATCACCGTCGTCATGGGCGTCAACGACGACAAGTACGACGCCGCCCAGCACAACGTCATCTCCAACGCCTCGTGCACCACCAACTGCGTGGCGCCGATGGCCAAGGTGCTCATGGACGCCTTCGGCATCCAGCAGGGCCTGATGACCACGGTGCACGCCTACACCAACGACCAGGTCATCCTGGACTTCCCGCACTCGGACCTGCGTCGCGCCCGCGCCGCCGCGCAGAACATCATCCCGACCACGACCGGTGCCGCCAAGGCCACCGCCCTGGTCATCCCCGAGCTGCAGGGCAAGCTGGACGGCATGGCCATGCGCGTCCCCGTGCCGGACGGCTCCGTGACCGACCTGGTCGTCACTCTGGACCGCGAGGTCACCAAGGACGAGGTCAACGCCGCGTTCAAGGCCGCCGCCGAGGGTCCGCTCAAGGACGTCCTGGTCTACACCGAGGACCCGATCGTCTCCTCCGACATCGTCGGCACCTCGCCCTCCTGCACCTTCGACTCCAGCCTGACCATGGCGTTCGGCAACCAGGTCAAGGTCGTCGGCTGGTACGACAACGAGTGGGGCTACTCCAACCGCCTGGTCGACCTGGCCAAGCTGGTCGGTTCCAACCTGTAACCACCGGGCACGGGGCTCGCGCCCTCGCCCCGCGGCACCCCTTCGCCACCGCGAGGGGGTGCCGCTGCCTGAGCACCCACCCGATCCCCGCCCGGTGCGACGCCCGGGCTGACCCGACCACCGAGGAGACCAGCATGCGGACGATCGACGACCTCGACGTCTCCGGCAAGCGCGTGTTCGTCCGGGCCGATCTCAACGTGCCCCTGGACGGCGAGCGGATCACCGACGACGGCCGTATCCGGGCGGCCCTGCCCACCATCGAGAAGCTGCGCGAGCGCGGCGCGCGCGTCATCGTCGCCGCACACCTGGGCCGCCCCAAGGGCGCCCCGGACCCGCGCTTCTCCCTCCGCCCCGTCGCCGTCCGGCTCGGTGAGCTGCTCGGTACGGAGGTGGCCTTCGCCGCCGACACCGCCGGTGACTCGGCCCGGGCCACCTGCGCGGCGCTGGCCGACGGCCAGGTCGCCCTGCTGGAGAACGTGCGCTTCGAGCCCGGCGAGACCAGCAAGGACGACGCCGAGCGCGGGGAGCTCGCGGACCGCTTCGCCCAGCTGGCGGACCTGTACGTCGGCGACGCCTTCGGCGCCGTGCACCGCAGGCACGCCAGCGTCTTCGACCTGCCCGGCAAGCTTCCGCACGCCGTCGGCGGCCTCGTGCTGACCGAGGTGGAGGTCCTGCGCAAGCTGACCGCCGACCCGGCGCGCCCCTACGCCGTGGCGCTCGGCGGCTCCAAGGTCTCCGACAAGCTCGGCGTCATCGACAACCTCCTCGGTACCGCCGACCGCCTGCTCATCGGCGGCGGCATGGTGTTCACCTTCCTCAAGGCCAAGGGCTACGAGGTGGGCTCCAGCCTGCTGGAGGCCGACCAGCTCGACACCGTGCGCGGATACCTGGAGCGCGCCGAGCGCGAGGGCGTGGAGATCGTCCTTCCGGTGGACGTCGTGGCCGCGGAGAAGTTCGCCGCCGACGCCCCCCACGCGGCGGTGGACGTGGACGCGATCCCGGCCGACCGGATGGGTCTGGACATCGGTCCCAGGAGCCAGGCGCTGTTCGCGCAGAAGATCGCCGACACCCGCACGGTGTTCTGGAACGGCCCCATGGGCGTGTTCGAGATGGAGCCGTACGCGGGCGGCACCCGCGCGCTGGCCCAGGCGCTGATCGACTCCGACGCCTTCACCGTGGTCGGCGGCGGCGACTCGGCCGCTGCGGTGCGCGCGCTGGGCTTCGAGGAGTCGGCCTTCGGACACATCTCCACCGGCGGCGGTGCCAGCCTGGAGTACCTGGAGGGCAAGGACCTGCCCGGTATCGACGCCCTCGCCTGAGCGTCCTCCTCCGGTGGCCCCCGGTACGGGCCCGTGCCCCGGGGGTTGCCGTTCGGGAGTCGGCAGGGGGCCGCACGACGAGTCGAGCCCCGGGCGAGGACGAGGACGGAGCACCCCTGCCCCTCCGGGCGCCCGAACACGGTCCGAAGCCAAGCGGAGGACCAGAACAAGCACAGCCTAGACGGGAAGTGACGACATGTCCCAGCGCCTGCCGCTCATCGCGGGCAACTGGAAGATGAACAACAACCACCTGGAGGCCATCGCCCTCGTCCAGAAGCTGGCCTTCGCCCTGAAGGACAAGGACTACGACAGGGTCGAGGTCGTGGTCCTGCCGCCGTTCACCGACCTGCGCAGCGTGCAGACGCTCGTGGACGGGGACAAGCTGCGGATCGGCTTCGGCGCCCAGGACATCTCCGCCCACGACAAGGGCGCCTACACTGGGGAGGTGTCCGGCGCGATGCTCGCCAAGCTGGAGTGCTCCTACGTGCTGGTCGGCCACTCCGAGCGCCGTGAGTACCACCACGAGGACGACGCCCTGGTCAACACCAAGGTCAAGGCCGCCTTCAAGAACGACATCGTCCCGCTGCTCTGTGTGGGCGAGGGCCTGGAGGTCCGCAGGGAGGGCCGTCAGGTCGAGCACGTCCTGGCCCAGTTGGACGGTGCGCTCAAGGAGGTCACCGCGGAGCAGGCCGCCAGGATCGTGGTGGCCTACGAGCCGGTGTGGGCGATCGGTACCGGGGAGGTGGCCACCCCCGAGGACGCCCAGGAGGTGTGCGCGGCCATCCGCGTGCGCCTGGCCGAGCTGTACTCCCAGGAGGTCGCGGACGCGGTGCGCGTGCTCTACGGCGGCTCCGTCAAGGGCGACAACGCCCCGGGCATCATGGCCCAGACCGACGTGGACGGCGCCCTGGTCGGCGGTGCCTGCCTGAAGGCCGACGAGTTCGTCAAGGTGATTCGTTACGGCGACCAGTAGGCGCCGGACGTCTCGCGTCCACCCCGTCCACCGTGTCGTTTCGTCCAGGTTCGGTGGACGGGGTGTCCGACGGGGGCTCCCGTCGGGCTAGACTTCGCTGAGGGGATCTGCGTGTATCGCGCAAGTCCCCACCCGTGCCGCCGGCGGCACGGTAAAATCCGAAATCGTCCCGGTCTCCTCCTTCCATGATCCGACCGGTCGGCCAGGTGCCGCGGCGCCGTCGCCGGTACGGGTGGGAAACGGGGGCCGTGGTGTCCATCCCCCCGCTTCGGGGTCGAGCTACGGGTGAGCGTGTGACTCTCGGTCTGTCCATCTTCGTGATGGTTCTCAGTGTGCTGCTGATCTTCCTGGTGCTGCTGCACAAGGGTAAGGGCGGCGGTCTGTCCGACATGTTCGGCGGCGGGGTCACGTCCTCGCTCGGCGGTTCGTCGGTGGTCGAACGCAACCTCGACCGCATGACGGTGGCCGTCGGCATCGTGTGGATCCTTTCCGTCGTCGTCCTCGGCATCCTGTACGGCCGGGCCTAACAGGCGCCCCAGAGGCTTCCCCCGTCCACAGTCACGCTCGCCTGAGTCACCGGTGAGCGCGTTCGCCGAAGGAGTTTTTCGTGGGTAGTGGCAGTGCCATCCGTGGCAGCCGAGTCGGAGCCGGCCCGATGGGCGAGGCGGAGCGCGGCGAGGCAGCCCCGCGGGTCCGGGTTCCGTTCTACTGTGCGAACCTGCACGAGGTCGTGCCCAGCTTCGCGAGCGAGGCAGCCGTCCCCGACGAGTGGGACTGCCCACGCTGCGGTTTCCCCGCGGGCAAGGACAAGGCCAACCCGCCCTCGCCGCCGCGCACCGAGCCCTACAAGACCCACCTGGCCTACGTCAAGGAGCGGCGTAGCGAGGAGGAGGGCAAGCTCATCCTCGACGAGGCGCTCGCCAAGCTGCGTGCCGACCGCGCCGCGGTCGAGGCCCACATGAGGGCCTCCCAGAACTAGGCCGTTCCCGCTCCGGTCCCCGTTCTCGTCGGGCGTCCGGACGGTGGTCCCGTGAGGTCACCCCAGCCGTGACCCTGCCCGAGGGGCCCGTCGCCGTCGCGACGGGCCCCTCGCGGTGTTCGGAGGCGGGCGCGTCTGTGTCGGAGGCGGCGGCTGCGGTGGCGCGGAATGACGTGGTGATCACCCTTCGTGCCGACGTTTCCATCGTGGAATGGCATCGTCCAGCGTGGATGTGAAGGATGGTTGGACTTTCTCATTCCCGGGACTCGTGTGGTTACTGGGAATTACAGTGATCGCCACGCATCCCCAACAGCCCCTCCTGAGGAGATGGTGTCGATGTCAGCATGTCCGACCGGCGGCGAGCACGACTGGATTCTCGGTGACGACCGCAAGTTCCAGTGCGCCAAGTGCGGAGCTCAGAGCGCGCGCAGGTTCTGAGATCCCGGTCCGGGCTGCACCGTGCCCCGTGCGGCCAGCTCCCCACGGTCCAGGGCACGCCAGGTCACCGGTTCGCCCAGGGTCTCGGCCACCCCCTTGGCCCAGCGCTCCAACGGTGCGAACTGGTCGGGCCCCTCCCGCAGGACGGTCCGTCCCTGGTAGGCCACGCCGTCCAGGCAGATGACCTGTCCGTTGGCCCGCAGTTCGGTGTCGTACTCGCGTGCGTTGCGTCTCATGGGGCGAACCCTAGTCCGGGTGTCGCGCCGCCGCCCGGGCTTCGCGTGGATTCCGGTCCGCGTGCGCCCGTGGCGTGTGCGGTCCCGGCGCACCGGGTACCCCGGAGAGTTGGGAGAATGGGGGTCATGGCTTCCCCCGAACCTCCCGACGCCTCCGCACCGGCCCAGGGTGTGCCCTCGGACCTGACCCAGCCGCCCCCAGGGGTGTCGCACCTGCGGCGCTACGTCAGCCTGCGCGGCCCCAACGCCCGGATGTGGATGGCGGTGGCGTACTTCTCCGCGGCCCTGACGCTGGGCTTCCTCGTCGTGGTCGGCTCGCTCGTCTGGACCCTGGTGTCGGGGGACCCGCCGATCGGTGCGGTGGTGCTGTGGGGTACGGCCGCCGTGGTGATGGCCTTCGTCGGCCCCGGCAGCAACGTCGTCGTCGTGCGCGGGCTGCCGCAGCGCATCACCCGCCAGGGCATCAGCGCCGACAGCGACGGGGTGACCGTCCTCCAGGAGCGCCGGTGGTGGTTCCCCGGGGAGGGGACGTTCATCGCCTGGCCGGAGATCCGGCGGATCCGCGAGGTGCACGTCGGGGGCCGCAGGCTGACCTATTTCATCGAGTTCGTCCTCGACACCCACCGCACCGACCCCGAGCTGCCCAGCTGGGCGGAGACCGCCGAGAGCCTGGGGCTGGAGGAGGCCGACGCGCCCACGCAGTTCTACGTCCAGGTCCCCGAGGACGTCAAGGAGCGGATCCTGCGCATGGTCGAGCGCACGGCGCCGCTGCCCTCGGTCGTGCTGCGCAGCGAACCGCTACGGTGAGGCGCGCCGCCCGTCCAGCCTCCGGGTCAGGTCGGCGGCCGCGTCGCGCACCCGCGCGGCGAGCGCCTGGGGGGTGACCGGGCGGGCGCTGGGCACGGTCAGGCTGATCGCGGCCGCGGGCCGGCCGTTGTGGTCGGTGGCCGCCGCCGCCACGGACACGAAACCCTCGGTGACCTGGCCGTCCTCGATGGACCACCCCTGCCTGAGCTCCTCGGCCAGGACGCGGCGCAGTTCGGACGGTGTGGCGGGGCCGCGTCCCGTGCGGTCGGTGAAGGCCGCCGCGTCGGGGTACAGGGCGCGCACCTGGGCGCGGGGGAGCAGGGCGAGCATGGCCCGGCCCGAGGCGGTCAGGTGCGCGGGCAGGCGCACCCCGACCCCGGTGATGAGCGTGGGCGCGTGCGGGGGCTGCTCCTTGAGCAGGTACAGGGTGTCGGCGCCGTGCAGGATGCCCAGGTGGGCGGTGGCTCCCGTGGCCTCGGTCAGCTGGTGCAGCAGCGGCCGGGTCAGCCGTTCGAGCCCGTCGTGGCGCAGGTAGGCCGAGCCGATCTCGAACGCGGCCACGCCCAGTCCCCAGCGGCGCTCCTCGGGCAGGTGGGTCACGAAGCCCTCCTCCGCCATGGCCTCCAGCAGCTGGTAGACGCTGGAGCGGGGCAGGTCGAGCTCGGCGGCGGCGGTCGAGGCCGACACGGGGCCGGGCCGCGAGGCCAGGTAGCGCAGCAGCCGCAGGGCGCGGGTGGCCGCCGGTACGAGACTCATGCCCCGATTGTCCCACCGTCCCGTCATTCTCCTGGTGCGGTCGCTGGGACGACGGCGACGGAGCGCACGCGAACCAGACCGGTCGGCTCCGGCCCACGACAGGTTCGTCCCATGGGTGCCATTCGGATCGCGGGCGTTGCGGGCGAGGTCGGAGACATGCTCACCGCTGAGACCCGACGGGCGGGGCGGTCGCGCGAGGGTTGCGTGCTCGCCACGGGGTCGCCGTCATGACTCGGCGAGGCGTGAGAACACCAGGACGTCGGTTCGGCCGGAGGAGAACGTGAGGAACGAGCGGAGTCGGCCCTCCCGTTCGAATCCGCACCGGGTCAGGACGCTGACCGAGGGGCCGTTGCCGGGCTCCACCCAGGCCTCGACCCGCGCCAGTCCGCTCTCCCCCAGCCCCCACTCGGTCAGCAGGTTCACCGCGCGAGAGGCGTAGCCCCTCCCGCGGGCCTCGGGAACGATCCAGTAGCCGATGCCGGCGACGCCCTTCTGCGGCCTCCGCAGGAGCACCGCGGATCCCACGGCACGTCCGGTGCGCGCGTCGCAGACGGCCAGTGACCAGCCCTGACCTGTCTCGCTCCGTGTCCACTGCCGGGTGATCCAGGCCCGCCCGGCCCCGTCGTCGTAGTCGCGGGGAATGGTCGTGCCCTCCGGGATCACCGCGTCCTCGCCGGCCGCCCGGACGCATGCGAGGTCCGTCATGGCCCAGCGGCGCAGTCGGACCGTGCCGTCCTCGAGCAGTGGCTCCGTGAGCGGGCCAGCCTGAGTGTCCGTCACCTGGTGCTCCTTCGGGTGTCGAGGTGTCGAGTCTACGGAACCGGAGTCCGACGGTCGTCTGAAATACCAGACACAACCCCCGCGTCACCCCTTCACCAACAGGCCCACCAGCGGTGCAATGGGGGCATGACCACAGCAGTTCCCACCGTCACCGTCGGCGGAGCCCCGCTCACGCCGGCCCAGGTCCTGGCCGTCGCGCGCGAGGGCGCCCGCGTCGCCCTCTCCGAGGAGTCCCTCAAGGCGGTCCGGCACGGCCGCGAACGGGTCGAGTCGCTCGCCCGCGGCGAGGTCCCCGCCTACGGGGTCAGCACGGGCTTCGGCGCCCTGGCCACCCGCCACATCGCCCCCGACCTGCGCGCCCGCCTCCAACGCTCCCTCATCCGCTCCCACGCCGCCGGGGCCGGCCCCGAGGTCGAGCGCGAGGTCGTCCGCGCGCTCATGCTGCTGCGGCTGCGCACCCTGGCCTCGGGCAACACCGGTGTGGAGGTCACCACGGTCGAGACCCTGGCCGCGATGCTCAACGCCGGGATCACCCCCGTCGTCCACGAGTACGGCAGCCTCGGCTGCTCGGGCGACCTGGCGCCGCTGTCCCACGTGGCGCTCGCCCTCATGGGGGAGGGCGAGGTCCGCGACGCCTCGGGTGAGCGCGGGGCCGCCCACACCGCCCTGCACGAGGCCGGCCTGCGCCCCGTGGAGCTCGGGGCCAAGGAGGGCCTGGCCCTGATCAACGGCACCGACGGCATGCTCGGCATGCTCGTCCTGGCCTGCCAGGACCTGACCCGGCTGCTCAAGGTCGCCGACATCACCGCCGCGATGAGCGTCGAGGCGCTGCTGGGTACCGACCGCGTGTTCACCGAGGAACTCCAGCACCTGCGCCCGCACCCCGGCCAGGCCGCCTCGGCCGCCAACATCCGCGCCATGCTCGCCGGATCGCCGATCGTCGCCTCCCACCGAGGCCCCGAGTGCACCCGGGTCCAGGACGCCTACTCCCTGCGCTGCGCCCCCCAGGTGGCCGGTGCCGCCCGCGACACCCTCGACCACGCGCTCCTGGTCGCCGGGCGCGAGCTCGACAGCGTCATCGACAACCCGGTCGTCCTCGACGACGGCCGCGTGGAGTCCAACGGCAACTTCCACGGCGCGCCCGTGGCCTACGTGCTCGACTTCCTGGCCATCGCGGTCGCCGACACCGCCTCCATCGCCGAGCGGCGCACCGACCGCATGCTCGACGTCGCCCGTTCCCACGGCCTGCCCGCCTTCCTCGCCGACGACCCCGGCGTCGACTCCGGGCACATGATCGCGCAGTACACCCAGGCCGCCATCGTCTCCGAACTCAAGCGCCTGGCCGCGCCCGCCAGCGTGGACTCCATCCCCAGCTCCGCCATGCAGGAGGACCACGTGTCCATGGGGTGGTCGGCCGCGCGCAAGCTCCGCCGCGCCGTGGACGGCCTGACCAGCGTGCTCGCCGTCGAGCTGCTCACCGCGGCCCGGGCCCTGGACCTGCGTTCGCCGCTGGAGCCCGGACCCGCGACCGGTGCCGTCCTGCGGGCCGTCCGCGAGCACGTGTCCGGGCCCGGCCCCGACCGCCACCTGGCCCCCGAGATCGCCGCCGTCGCCGCGCTGGTGGCCGACGGCACCGTCGTCGGGGCCGCCGAGTCCGTCACCCCTCTCGCCTGACACCCCGAGGAGCCGTCATGAGCACCCCGCGTACCGTCCGCGCCGCACGCGGCACCACCCTGTCCGCCAAGGGCTGGCAGCAGGAGGCCGCCCTGCGCATGTTCCACAACAACCTCGACCCCGAGGTGGCCGAGCACCCCGAGGACCTGGTCGTCTACGGCGGCACCGGCAGGGCCGCGCGCGACTGGCGCAGCTTCGACCGGATCACCGCGTCCCTGCGCGACCTGGAGGGCGACGAGACCCTGCTCGTGCAGTCCGGCCGCCCCGTCGGCATCATGCGCACCCACGAGTGGGCGCCCCGGGTCCTCATCGCCAACAGCAACCTGGTCGGCGACTGGGCCACCTGGCCCGAGTTCCGCCGGCTGGAGGCCCAGGGGCTGACCATGTACGGCCAGATGACCGCCGGTTCGTGGATCTACATCGGCACCCAGGGCATCCTCCAGGGCACCTACGAGACCTTCGCCGCGGTCGCCGCCAAGCGCTTCGGCGGCTCCCTGGCCGGGACCATCACCCTGACCGCCGGACTCGGCGGGATGGGCGGCGCCCAGCCGCTGGCCGTGACCATGAACGGCGGCGTGGCGATCGTGGTGGAGTGCGACTCCAGCCGTATCGACCGCCGGATCGAACACCGCTACCTGGACGTGCGCGCCGACAGCCTCGACCACGCCCTCGAACTGGCGACGCGGGCCCGCGACGAGCGCCGCGCCCTGTCCGTCGGCGTCCTGGGCAACGCCGCCGAGGTCCTGCCCGAGCTCCTGGGGCGCGGTGCCCCGATCGACGTGGTCACCGACCAGACCTCCGCGCACGACCCGCTGGCCTACCTGCCGGTCGGTGTGGCCTTCGAGGACTGGCACGACCTGGCCGCCGCCAAGCCCGAGGAGTTCACCGTCCGCGCCCGCGAGTCGATGGCCGCGCACGTGGAGGCCATGGTCGGGTTCAAGGACGCGGGCGCCGAGGTCTTCGACTACGGCAACTCCATCCGCGACGAGGCCCGCGAGGGCGGGTTCACCCGCGCCTTCGACTTCCCCGGGTTCGTCCCCGCCTACATCCGTCCGCTCTTCTGCGAGGGCAGGGGCCCGTTCCGGTGGGCGGCCCTGTCCGGTGACCCCGCCGACATCGCCCGCACCGACCGGGCGATCCTCGACCTGTTCCCCGACAACGACCACCTGGCGCGGTGGATCCGCATGGCGGGGGAGCGCGTCTCCTTCCAGGGGCTGCCCGCGCGGATCTGCTGGCTGGGCCAGGGCGATCGGGCCGCCGCCGGAGCGCGCTTCAACGAGCTCGTCGCCTCCGGCGAGATCTCGGCGCCGCTGGCGATCGGCCGCGACCACCTGGACACCGGTTCGGTGGCCTCCCCCTACCGCGAGACCGAGGCGATGAAGGACGGCTCCGACGCCATCGCCGACTGGCCGCTGCTCAACGCCCTGGTCAACACCTCCTCCGGCGCGTCGTGGGTGTCCATCCACCACGGTGGCGGCGTGGGTATGGGCCGCTCCCTGCACGCGGGCCAGGTCAGTGTCGCCGACGGCACCGAACTGGCCGCCGCCAAACTCGACCGGGTCCTGACCAACGACCCCGCCATGGGGGTGATCCGCCACGTGGACGCCGGGTACGAGGACGCCGGCCGTGTGGCCGCCGAGCACGGTATCCGGATCCCCATGGCCGAGGGGGAGTAGTCGTGTCGTTCGACCGCCTGTGGGCCGACCTGGCCCCGGTCGGGCGCGCCGCCGACGGCGGGTACCACCGGTACACCTGGGCGGGCGCCGACACCGACGCCCGCGCCTGGTTCACCGGTGCGGCCGCCGCGCGCGGGCTCGACGTGCGCACCGACCGCAACGGCAACCTGTGGGCCTGGTGGGGAACGCCGGGGCCCGGCGCCGTCGCCACCGGCTCCCACCTGGACTCGGTGCCGAGCGGCGGGGCCTTCGACGGCCCGCTCGGTGTGGCCAGCGCACTGGCCGCCGTCGACGAACTGCGCGCCCGCGGCGTGCGGCCCGCCCGCCCCCTCGTCCTCACGGTGTTCGTGGAGGAGGAGGGCGGACGGTTCGGGGTCCCCTGCCTGGGCAGCCGCCTGACGGCCGGGGAGATCTCCCCCGAGCGCGCCCGCGGGCTGACCGACGCCGACGGTGTCACCTGGGCCGAGGCGATGGAGGGGGCCGGACACGACCCGGCCCGGATCGGCCCCGACCCGGACGCCCTGGCGCTGCTGGACGTGTTCGTCGAGCTGCACGTGGAACAGGGGCGCGCCCTGGAGGACACCGTCCATCCCGTGGGCGTGGCCAGCGCGATCTGGCCGCACGGACGGTGGCGGATGGACTTCACCGGCCGCGCGGACCACGCGGGGACCACCCGCCTGGCCGACCGCAACGACCCGATGCTCCCCTTCGCGCACACCGTCCTGGCCGCCCGCGCGCTGGCCGAGGAGCACGATGCCCGCGCCACGGTGGCCAGGTCGGTGATCGTCCCGAACGGCACCAACGCCATCCCGTCGCTGGTCAGCGCCTGGTTGGACGCCCGGGCCGATGCGGAGGGCACGCTCGCGGCCGTGGTCGAGGGGGTGCGTGCCCGGGCCGAGGCCGCCGCGCGCGAGCACGGTGTCGGCGTCGCCATGACGGCCGAGTCGCTCACCCCGCTGGTGCCGTTCGCGCACGGGCTGCGCGACCGCCTGGCCGCCGTCGTCGGCACCCGAGCCCCCGGCCCCCGGGTGCCCGTGCTGCCGACCGGCGCCGGGCACGACGCCGGGGTGCTCGCCGCCCACGTGCCCACCGCCATGCTGTACGTGCGCAACCCCACCGGGGTGTCGCACTCGCCGCAGGAGTGGGCCCGTCCCGACGACTGCCACGCCGGGGTGCTCGCCCTGGCCGACGTCCTCCAGGACCTGCTCGTCCGCCCCGTGCGGGAGGTCGCGCCGTGACCGGACACGGATCCGCCGCGCGGCGGTACTGGTGCGAGTGGGCCTGGCTGGGCGGCGACGCACCCGCCCGCGACGTGCTCATCGAGGTGGCCGACGGGCGGTTCACCTCGGTCCGCGCGGACGCCGCCCGCCCCGGGGACGCCGAGGCCCTGACCGGCCTCACCCTGCCCGGTCTGGCCAACGCCCACTCCCACGCCTTCCACCGGGCCCTGCGCGGCCGCACCCACGCGGGCGGCGGCTCCTTCTGGACCTGGCGCGAGGGCATGTACCGGGTCGCCGAGCGCCTGGACCCGGAGACCTACCTCCGTCTGGCCCGGGCGGCCTACGCGGAGATGGCCCTGGCCGGGGTCACGTGCGTGGGCGAGTTCCACTACCTGCACCACGCCCCGGGCGGTGCGCGCTACGCCGACCCCAACGAGATGGGGCACGCCCTGGTCGAGGCGGCGGCCCAGGCCGGGGTGCGGGTCACCCTGCTCGACGTGTGCTATCTGGCCGGGGGGTTGGACGAACACGGCGCGTACCTCCCGCTGGCCGGGCCGCAGCTGAGGTTCGGCGACGGTGACGTGGCCGGGTGGGCCGAACGCGTGGCGGCCTTCGCCCCGCGGGGCGGCCACGTCAGGGTCGGCGCGGCGGCCCACTCGGTGCGCGCGGTCCCGGCCGGGGGCCTGCCCGAGGTGGCCGCGTTCGCCGACGAGCGCCGGGTCCCCCTGCACGTCCACGTGTCCGAGCAACCCGCGGAGAACGCCGCCTGCCTGGCCGCGCACGGCCGCACCCCCACCCGGGTGCTCGCCGACGCCGGGGCTCTGACCGAACGCACCACCCTGGTGCACGCCACCCACCTGACGGACGGGGACGTGGCCGCGATCCGTGACTCCGGGGCGACCGTGTGCCTGTGCCCGACGACCGAGCGGGACCTGGCCGACGGCCTGCCCCGCACGGGCGACCTCGAACCGGCGCGGCTGAGCCTGGGCACCGACCAGCACGCGCAGCTGGACCTGTTCGCCGAGGCACGCGGCGTCGAACTCCACGAGCGGCTGCGCACGCACCGGCGCGGCACCCTGGGCGGCGGCGCGCTGCTGCACGCGGCCACCGCGCACGGCCACCGCTCCCTGGGGTGGACCGGCCGGGCCGGACGCGCCGACGCCGGGGAACTGCGCACCGGAGCCAGGGCCGACCTGGTCAACATCCCCCTGGAGGGGGTCCGGCTCGCCGGAGCCGACCCCGCCCGGGCCACGGACGCCGTGGTCTTCGCCGCGACCGCCGCCGACGTGCGCCACGTGATGGCCGACGGGCGGTGGACCGTCCGCGACGGCCGCCACACGCGTGTGCCCGGCGTCGCCCACGACCTCGACACGGTGATCAAGGAGCTGCACTCATGACCGACACACCTCGCGCCGTCCTCGTCGACGACATCGCGACGCTGGTCACCAACGATCCCGGGCTCGGGCGCGGTCCGGTGGGCGAGATCGCCGACGCCGCGCTGGTGATCGAGGACGGGCGGGTGGCCTGGGCCGGACCGCGTGGCCGGGCACCGGACGCCGACGCCCGGGTCGACGCGGCCGGGCGCTGCGTCCTGCCCGGTTTCGTCGACAGCCACTCGCACATCGTGTTCGCCGGCGACCGCAGCCGCGAGTTCGCGGCGCGCATGAGCGGTCGTCCCTACTCCGCGGGCGGCATCCGCACGACCGTGGCCGCCACCCGTGCCGCGAGCGACGCCGAACTCCTGGGGAACGCCCGCCGCCTGGTGCGCGAGGCCCACGCGCAGGGCACCACCACCCTGGAGGTCAAGTCCGGGTACGGGCTCACCGTCGCCGACGAGGAGCGCAGCCTGGCCGTGGCCTCGCGGGTCACCGACGAGGTCACCTTCCTCGGCGCGCATGTGGTCGCCCCGGAGTACGCCGACGACCCGCAGGGCTACGTCGACCTGGTCACCGGGCCCATGTTGGACGCGTGCGCGCCGCACGCGCGGTGGGTGGACGTGTTCTGCGAGCGCGGTGCCTTCGACGAGGAGGCCTCGCGGCGGGTGCTCACCGCGGGTGTCGAACGCGGTCTGCTGCCCCGGGTGCACGGCAACCAGCTCGGTGAGGGGCCGGGCGTGCGGCTGGCGGTGGAGACGCGCGCCGCCTCCGTCGACCACTGCACGTACCTGACCGCCCAGGACGTCGACGCGCTGGCACAGGCGGCCGTGCGGTCCGACCCGACCGTGGCCACGCTGCTGCCGGGCGTGGACTTCTCCACCCGTCAGCCCTACCCGGACGCGCGGGCGCTCATCGACGCGGGGGCGCTGGTCGCCCTGGCCAGTGACTGCAACCCCGGGTCGTGCTTCACCTCCAGCCTCGCCTTCTGCGTGGCCGTCGCCGTGCGCGACATGGGCATGACCCCCGACGAGGCGGTGTGGGCGGCGACGGCGGGCGGCGCCCGGGCGCTGCGCCGCACGGACGTGGGCCACCTGGCGCCCGGCGCGCGCGCCGACCTGACCCTGTTGGCGGCGCCCAACCACCTCTATCTGGCCTACCGGCCGGGGGTCCCGCAGGTCGCGGCGGTGTGGAAGGACGGTGAGCTCGTCTCGGGACGTCCCTGACCGGTCCCGTCCCCGGCGCGCGCGGAAGACGCCGTATCACGCGCGTGCCGGAAACCTCCCACGGAACTCAACGGACGCCTAACGTCCCCGAAACGTGCGCCCCCGACTCTGGAACCACGTCGGTGCGCGTCCCGTCGTCGCGGTCCAGCGCCGTACCGCGGCGACGGGAGCACCTTCACCCGAGGGGGGACACTGTGGGCCTGTGGCGGATCAGGACGGCGGTCGAGGACCGGCCCGGAGGGCTCGCCGCGGTCGTCGGGGCCCTCGCGCGACACGGGGGCAACATCGTCGACCTGTCCCTGCACACCGACGTGGCGGGCGTGGTCGACGAGTTCGTCGTCGACGTGCCCGGAAACCACGCCCGGGCCGTCCGCGAGATCGCGGAGCTGAGCCCCTCCGGCACGGTGACGGCCGTTCCCGCCCACAGGCGCGAGGTCGGGGACGACGTCACCCGTGCGCTGCTGCTGACCGCACGGCTGCGGGCGCACCCCAACCGGTTGCCGGAGGCGCTGGCGGAGCTCCTGCTGGCCGACGACGCGTGCTGGACCAACCTCACCCGGGTCGAGGAGGTCGGCGCCGCGGACGGAGGCAGGACCATGCTGGTTCCCGTCGGTCCGCTGCGCGGGGTGCTGGTGCGCCGCGCCTCGCACCCCTTCACCTGGACCGAGTCCAGCCGGGCGGACGCACTGGTGCGCTCGGTGATGCCCTCGACGGGCCCGGTCCCCACCGACCGGGTCGTGCGTACCGGGGAGGGCGCGGTGCTGTCCCTGCGGCAGGTGCGCGACAGTGACGCGCCCGCCCTGAGCGACCTGCACCGCCGCTGCTCGGAGGAGACGGTGCGCAACCGCTACTTCACGGGGATGAGTGAGCTGAGTCCGCACATGCTGCGGGTGTTCTGCGATCCCGAGCGCGGGCTGACCCTGGCCGTGCGGCCGCGCGGGGAGGAGGCGCCCGTGGCGCTGGGGCACCTGATGTACACGCTCGACCCGGGCGTGGGCGAGATCGCCTTCCTGGTCGAGGACGCCTGGCAGGGCCGGGGCGTCGGTACCGCCGTGGCGCGGGCGCTGACGGTCGCGGCCGCCGACTGGGGGCTGGCCGAGGTGCGTGCGGAGACGAGTCTGGCCAACACGGGCATGCTGCGGATCATGCGCCGGTTGGGGGCGTCGGTGCAGAGCCAGGGCGGTACGTACGTGCACGCCCGCCTGCCGGTCGCCGAGGCGGTGCAGGCGGGCGTGGGCGGTGAGGTGCGCCGCGGCGGTCAGGTGGCACGGCTGATGGGCCAGGACTGATCCGTCAGGAGACGCGGGGGTCGGAGGCCACTGGGGGTGCCGCCGACCCCCGCCCGTCGTGCGGTGGCGGGCGGGGGCCGGGAGAGGCGGGGCGCAGTAGGCGTCCGTTGAGGGTGCCCGCACCGCCGCGAAGCGGCCCTCGGGCGGCGGCGGGCCTACTCCTGGTCGGAGCCGCTGTCCGCGGCGGCGTCGCCGTCGTCGGCGGCCGGGGCGGCCGACTTCTTGGGGGCGCGGCGCTTCTTCACCGGGCGGGAGTAGTCGACGAGGGGCTCGTAGCGGGACTCGTGCTCCTTGGCGCACTCGTCGCAGGCGTCGACCTCGCGGACGGCGCCCTCCCAGGCGAACTGGACGACCTCAGTCGCCTCGACCTTCTCCTCGCGGACGGCGTGGGGATCGCAGTACTTGCGCGTGAAGACCTCGGTGACCACGGCGGGGATTTCCCTTCGGTATCGCGTGAATAGGGCGGACCCCGTAATCATACACCTGTACGAACACGAGAAAGCCGAGGTATGTCGGTTTCCGTGATGGGTTCGGGGTCGCCCCGAAGCCTAGCGAAGACCGGGTGCTGTCCGCGCCCGCACACGGCGCGTACGCGCTGGAAGGGCGGGTGGCGCCGGTGACGGCGGGGGCCCCGCGGGAGGTCCTCCGCGGTTTGGCGCCGACTGCTGGATTGCGCACCGCTTCGTCCGGTTCGCCTGATCGGCGCGCGTCGTTCGCGGCAGCCGATTTGTGAGTTTGGCGAACACGGCCCCGTTCTCCTGGCTATCGTATTGCCCACTTCGCGAAGCACGTCCGCGCACGCGCGGTGGCGGCGGAGGAGCCGGTTGGCGCCGGTACGGCGCGCACCGGTAAACGGCGGGTGCCGTGGGGGAGCGGAATCCGTAGGAGAAACGCAGGGGGAGGACCGTGGTCGAGTATATGGAGGGCGCGTACGGAAGGCGTGTCGACGGGCGAAAGGAGCCTTTTCGTCCACGGGGGCGCAGGTCGGCGGTGGCGCGGCGGAGGGCGCGGGCCGATGTGGCGCGCACCTGCGAGCGCATGTCGGTGGACCCGAGTTTCGTGAAACTGCGAAGGAGGTTCGCGCTTCAGGCCGGTCTCCTGGTGTCCGGATTCCTCATCAGTTACCTGACCTATCTCCTGCTCTCGGCCTATGCCCGGGAATTCATGAGCACTCCGGTCCTCGAACCGGTCAACGTCGCCCTGCTGATGGGAATCGGCCAGTTCGCGCTGGTGTTCGTGCTCGCCTGGGCCTTCGGTCGTTTCTCGGCACGCGCGATCGACCCGCTCGCCGAGCGGATCCGTGAGCGCGCGCGCGAGGAGGAGTCCGTGTCCGGGCGGGTGATCCGTTGATGATCGCCTTGTCCGATCTCACGTTCGGGACCGCTGGCGGTGCCGACACGGGGGGCGGCGCCGCCCCCGACCACGCCGCCGGTGCGGTCGACCTCGCCGGCGTCCTCGGTGGCCGGTTCGGTGCCGCACACGGCTGGACGCTCGTCCTGTGCGCCGCCTTCGTCCTCGTCACGCTGGCCATCACCGTCCGGGCCCGCCGGACCACGCGCGGGGCGGTCGACTACTACGCCGGAGGGCGGGGGTTCTCCAGTACCCAGAACGGCCTGGCGCTGACCGGGGACTACCTCTCGGCCGCCTCGTTCCTCGGTATCGCCGGGATGATCTCCCTCCAGGGCTACGACGGCTTCCTGTACTCCATCGGCTTCCTGGTGGCCTGGCTGCTCGTGCTGCCCATGGCCCAGCTGATGCGCAACACCGGCCGCTTCACCATGGCCGACCTGCCCGCCTTCCGCATGCGCCGGATGCGGGTGCGGCTCGCCTGCACCGTGTCCACCGTGACCGTGTGCGTGTTCTACCTGGTCGCGCAGATGGTCGGGGCGGGGGCTCTGGTCGCTGTCCTGCTCGGCCTGCACGAGGGGGACACCTTCCTCGGCCTGAGCGCGGGCCAGGCGCGCTCCGGCGTGATCGTGCTCGTGGGCGTCCTGATGATCGTCTACGTCATGTACGGCGGGATGAAGGCCGCCACCTGGTTGCAGATCATCAAGGCGGTCGTGCTGTTGGGCGCCACCGGGCTGCTCACCGTCCTGGTCCTGGCCCAGTTCTCCTTCGACCCCCGCGCGCTGCTGGCGGAGGCGGCCCAGTCCAGCGGGCACGGCCGGGCCTTCCTCGAACCGGGGCTGCGCCTGGGGGTGGAGGTGCCCGGCGACCCCACGCGCACGATGTTCAACAAGCTCGACCTCATCAGCCTCGGGTTGGCGCTGGTCCTGGGAACGGTCGCGCTGCCGCACATCCTCGTCCGCTTCTACACGGTGCCGGACGGGCGTGCGGCGCGCACGTCGGTCAACCGGGCCATCGTCATGGTGGGGGCGTTCTACCTCATGACCCTCGCACTGGGTTTCGGCGCCGCCGCTCTGGTGGGATCCGACCGCATCCTGGGTCTGGACCCCTCGGGCAACAGCGCGGTCCCGATGCTCGCCGAGGAGCTGGGCCGCCTGGCCGCCGGGCCGGTGGGCGCGGCCGTGCTGCTCGCGCTGATCTCGGCCGTGGCGCTGGCCACGATCCTGGCCGTGATCGCCAGCCTCACCCTGGCCTCGTCGTCCTCCATCGCCCACGACCTGTTCGGGCACATCCTCATGTGGGGGCGCCCGCGCGAGTCGCAGGAGGTGGGGGTGGCGCGCTTCGCGGCGTGCGCGGTCGGCGGAACGGCCATCGTGCTGGCCATCCGGGCGCAGGATCTCAACGTGGCCTTCCTCGTGGGCCTGGCGTTCGCCATCGCGGCCGCGGCCAACCTGCCGGTCATCGTGCTCACGCTGTTCTGGCGGCGGTTCAACACCCGCGGTGTCGAGTGGGGGATCTACGGCGGCCTGTCCTGCACGCTGGTGCTGATGCTGTTCTCCCCGGTGATGTCGGGCAGGACGCACCCCGTCACCGGGGAGAACCTGTCGCTGCTGCCCGCGTGGATCGACATCCAGCTCATCCCGATGGAGAACCCCGCGCTGTTCGCCGTGCCGGTCGGGTTCCTGTGCGCGGTGGTCGGCAGCCTGCTCTCGGACGAGCGCGACACCTCCCGCTACACCGAACTGCGGGTCCGCTCGCTCACGGGCTGGGGTACCGAGACCCCCTCCTGAGCGGGGCCGCGGGGCCGGGCACCGGGGCGCTCGGCGGCCCCGGGGCTCCGACGGGGCGCGGGCTCAGGGGCGGCGGGCGACGACCAGGGTCACGGCGCGGACGGGGGCGGCGACCACGGTGGCATCCCGGAAGCCGGTGCCGGCGAGCCGTCGCACGACCTCCTCCGGTGGCCACGCGGCGACCCCGTTGCGCGCCATCCGCCACCGGAGCACCGCCTCGCGGGTGCTCCCGCCCTCGGCCGAGCCCAGCGCCGTCGCGCCGACCAGCCACGCCCCCGGGCGCAGCGCGGCGTGGACCCGGGGGAGTGCCGCGCCGGCCGCTTCGGGGGACAGGACGGACAGCGGCAGCCAGGCCAGGTCGAAGGCGTGGGTGTCGGTGAGCTCGGCGACGTCGAGCGGCCGCAGGTCGACGCGGTCGCGCAGACCGCGCCCGGTCAGGTGGCCCTCCGCCAGCCGCAGGGCACGCGGATCGGGGTCCAGACCGACCGCACGGGAGCCGGGCACCCGCTCCAGGACGGTCGCGGCGACGGCACCGATCCCCGTGCCCACGTCCAGGACGTCCAACCCCTCCGACCGCATGAGGCGGGAGAACTCGGGGACGCTCGCGGACAGCAGGTCCAGGAAGGCTCCCACGCGGGTGCCGGAGGCCACCCCCTCGGCGAGGAAGGCGGCGTCGTCCTCGGCGGGGGCGGGGCGGCCCTCGATCGTGTCCGCGGCCTGGCGGAGCTGACGGGCCACACGCCGGACGAAGGCCGTCGAGTCCGGCTGCGCGGCCAGGGTCGCACGGTGGGAGGGCAGGAGCCGCCAACCGTCGGGGCCGTGCTCGGCCAGTCCGGCCGAGCCCAGCAGGGCTCCGTGCTCGTCGGGCAACGGCGCGCCGTCCTCACCGCCGAGGCCGTCGGCCGCCGCCGCGAGCGCGGCCAGCACCCAGACACCGTCGGTCAGCTCCTCGACACGTCGAGCGAGATCGAATCGGGTGTTCACCATGGGGTGAGTCTGTCACCCTCCGCCACGTCCGCGCATCAACCCTGGTCGCGGCCGGTCGACGCGAAAAACATGAAACCTGCCATTGAACAATGCCGCGGAATTCTTCGGTATGGGTGATGACATCCGGGAGCTCCGTGAGATAGGAAGGCATTTGCACGAGGCAGATCCGTGCGTAGGGAACGACTGCGAAGGAGTCGAACATGGCTTGCGCGGGATATGATTGGGCCGCTCCTCTGGAGCCCACCGAGGACATCACGATGGCCGTCGAGGAACTCGACGAGGAAACCGCGGAATAGCGGTGCCGGGTTCGACTTGGGTCTCCGCGGCCGGGGCGTCGGGCGTCGACCGTCGCCGTTCCGGCCGCGGGGCCGTTCCCCGGGCAGTTCCCTCCGAGCGCGAACTGTCCCTGGAGGAGGCCGAGGCCCAGGCCGGGGCCGACACCCGCGCCCTGGGCTGGCAGGCGCGCTACCGGGTGCTCGACGACCGGGACCCGACGGCCGTCCAGTGCGGACTGTGGCGTGCCGACGGCACCGAGGTCCCCTTCGGTCTGGGCGCGGGCAAGGGGGCGGCCGGGGCCGCGCGGGTCGGTGCCTGGTTCGAGGCGCTGGAGCACGCCTTCACCGGACCCACCGTGCTCGACTCCCTGCCCCTGAACCTGGTCGACGCCGCCGACCTGCGGGAGGGTCCGTTCGCCGCGGACCGGGCGGTGCGCGACGTGGCCGCCCAGGACGGCGCACGTGTGGCGTGCGTGCGCCACGCCGCGCTCGACGGCGGCTCCAACGTGCACGTGCCCGTGTTCCTGTGGGCACCGTGGTACCCGGTGCCGGACTCGGAGACGACCGCTCTGCGGCGCGGTCTCGGGGACACCGCCGACTACCGCGCGGCGCTCTCCTACAGCGTCAACTCCGGTTGCGCGATCGGCGCGACCCGCGACGAGGCGCTCCTGCACGCCCTCAACGAGTGGGTGGAGCGCGACGCCTTCTCCCTGTTCCTGCTCAGGACGGTGTACGACCGCGGTCCCATGCCCGCCGTTGTGCCGGACGCACACCTGCCCGACCGGCTCCGCGCCCAGATGGACCGTGCCCGTGACCTGGTCGGCGGGCCCGTCGTCCTGCTGGACCTGACCACCGACCTGGGAGTGCCCGTGGCCATGGCCTACGCGCCCGCCTCCGGCGGCCCGGCGGCCGCGTCCCGCTACGGGCTCGGCGCGTCCCTGTGGGGGGAACTGGCCGCCGAACGCGCGGTGACCGAGTTCGTCCAGGGCGAGCTGCTGGGCCGGGTCGTGGCCGAGCAGGCGGCGTCGGCGGACGCCTCGGCGCCGTTCGCCCGGCTGGTGGCCGACCACCACACCGGGCCGGCCGTCCGCGCCAGGCTCTCCGGCCACCCGGGCCTGCTGGCCTGCGCCATGCTCGACTTCGCCGACCGGCTCGACGAGTCACCTCCCGGGGCGGTGCCGCCGGACGCGGCTCCGTCGGGGGCGGGCGTCACCGAGCAGCGTGCGGAGGTCGTGGCGCGGATCGCCGGGGCCGGGCACCGGGTCGCGGCGCACACCCTCGCGGGGCTCGCGCACGGAACGTTCGTGGTCCAGGTCCAGTGCCCCGGGCTGGAGCGGTTTCACCTGGTGACCCAGGGGCATCTGGCCCTGCCCGGCGCCCGCGGCCGCCGATTTCGCCGGCGCGGAGCCTTGCGCTGATGGGACGGCCAGGTGGGCCGTGCTTTTCTCGGATTATGGTCAAACCTTGAATGACATTATCGATTTCTCACGTACCGGCATCGCCCCGTGCCCATGGTCGATCTTGCCGGTTGCGGGGAATTCCTTCTCGGGCCGCCCGGGAACCTCCGTTGGAGTACCCCGACACGCCGACTTCCCCATGCGCCGGGCGTGCGGTCAGTTCCCGGGTGCCGCGGCCATCGCCCGGGCCACGTCGCGCAGGTAGTCGGGCAGGTGCCGCGCCGTCGCCGCGACGCGGTCCCAGGAGTCCCTGACCCCCTCCAGCCGCTCGCGCGGGCTCACGACCTCCGTGGCGCGGCCCCGTCGCCCGCGCCGGGCCTCCCTGCGGAAGGACCCGCGTACCGCCCAGACCACCAGGGCCACCAGAGGTCGGGCGACCAGGCCCCGGCCGCGGACGTCCAGCACCGCCGACACCTCCCACCGGCCGTCGTCGCGGACGGTGGGGGAGAGCCATGCCTCGACGTCGGCCAGCGCGTGGGTCGCCGACAGCCGGACCGGGGGCTCCGCGGTGGCGCCGTCCAGGGCGGCGTACCAGGCCCCGGTGTCGACGGTGAGGGTGCCGTCGGCCCTGCGCCACCGGGGGAGGCGGCCGGGCAGTCGGATCCGCATCGTCGCGGTCAGGACGCCCGACGCCTCGTGGGCCACCGTCCCCGACGTCACCGCGGGCTCGCCCGTGCCGACGGCGTCGGGCATGGCGTACTCCAGGGCGCACAGGCCCGTCTCGTCCCAGGATGTGACGGTCAGCCCCGTGCTGCTCCACCCCTGTTCCTCGTAGCTCGGCTCCAGCGGTACGCCGTCGGCGGTCAGTTCGGCGACCAGGTAGTGGCTGCGGGGCGCCAGGTGTCGTCCCGACTGGAGCTGGAGCGCGGTGGTGGTCGGGCGCTCCGCGGTGCCGGCGCCCTCCTCGCCCGTGTGCTCCGCCGCTGGGGTCCGCTCCCGCCCCCCGGCCCCCTCGCGGGCGGTGAACCCCAGCTCCTCGGCGCGCCGGGCCAGCCGCTCGCGGGTGGCGGCGTCGGGGGTGCGCAGCCATCCCCGGCCGTCGAACCGGCACGATCGGACGACCTCGTGCACGGCGGCGACCGACCGCGTGACCACCTCCCTGTCCACGGGTGCGAGGTCGAGGTCGTGGCTCAGACGAGGCAAGGCATCTCCGAAGGGCGGCCGGACGCGAGGGCGCCTGTGGCGGTGGGTGCGCTGACGGGGACCAGGGTACGCGTACGCCGGGTGGGCGCGGTCGGGGTCGAAAACTTGTGCGAACCGTTTCCTCCGCGTGAGAATGGCGCGCATGACGAGGTACGTCGCGCTGCTGCGCGGAATCAACCTGGGCGCCCACCGCCGTATCGCCATGGCCGACCTGCGGGCGTTGGTCGCCGACCTGGGCCACACCGACGTCGCCACCCACCTCCAGAGCGGCAACGTGCTCCTGTCCGCGCCGGATGACGACCCCGCGACGGTGGCCGCGCGGATCCACGAGGCGATCCACCGTGCGACGGCCATGGACGTCCCGACGGTCGTGCGCACGGCCGAGCAGCTGCGGGCCGCGGTGGCCGCCAACCCCCTGGACGTCCCCGACCCCGCCCGGTTCCTGGTCCTGTTCTGCTCGGGCCGCCTGGACGTGGCCGCCCTGCGCGCGCTCGACCTGTCGGGCCTGCCCGAGGAGCGCCTCGCGGTGACCGCGACCGAGGCCTACACCGACCACCGCCGGGGCGTCCGCCACGCCAGGGTGCCCGACCTCGTCGCCCGGCACGCCGACGGATTCCTCACGGGCCGCAACTGGCGTACCGTGCTGCGTCTGGCGGAGATGGCGAAGGGCTGACCGTTCCCCGCCCCGCCGAGTGTCCGAGAGACGTCCCCGGTGAACCGAGGACGGCGCGGACCCGTCGCCGTCACGACCACAGGAGAAGGGGTGGTGCCCGTGCCGAGACGCTGGACCGTGATCCTGCGCGACCTGGCGGACACCGCGCGGCCGATCCGGCCCGAGGACTGCCACGGACTGCTCAACCACTGGTGGCCGCAGCCTCCCGAGGAGCACACCGCCGCCAAACGGTGGTCGATGAACGGGTGGCCGGTACCGCTCGGAGACCGGCTGCACCACTGGACGCTCACCTGGTTGGACGACGCGGTTCCGCCCCCGGTCGACCCCGAGGGGCTGGTCGGCCAGCCGCAGCGGATCGGTGACCACCTGCTGGAGCCGCTGTCGGCGACCCGCACCTTCGACGTCTCCTACGCCCGGATGCTCACCGCCGCACGCGGGCCGTCCGCCGTGCGCTCGGCGCAGGTTCGCAGCCGGACACCCATCGTCATGACCACGCGCGACGCCACGGGGGAGCGCATCCCGCACGTGTGGCCCAACCCCCGGCGCCTCTTCGGTGCGGTGCACAGGTCCGGCGGGGGGATCGTCGGCGGGAGCGGTGCCGTCGGCGCCGTCGCCCGTTTCGCCCCCACCGCGTTGGCCGAACCGTGGCTGGACCTCGTGCTCGGCGGGTTGGCGCGGGTCCGGCGCCTCCCCCTGCCCGGAGAGGACGTGCGTCTGGCCGAGCACCACCACGCCGACAACCGCGCCGTCCTGGGCTGGGAGGGCGGACTGCGGCTGGACCTGGTCGGCGGTGAGCGCCGCCACGCCGACGCCTTCGCCGCGCTCCTGGAGCTCGTCGAGCTGACGGGCGTGGGCAAGTACACCGCCCAGGGTTTCGGCGCGGTCCGTGTGGACACGGTGACCGGTGCGGCGGCCCGGGTGCCGACCCAGCGTTCGGGCCGTGCCACCGGCCGGGCGGGGCGTCGGACGCCCCCGCGCGTGGGCGACACGCGGCCCCGGGCCGTGGCCGAGGAGTTCAGCGGAACGCTGTTCGACTGATCCCGCAAGCGCCGGTTCCCGCCCGAGGACGGTGGGCGGGGGCCGGTCCTCTCCGCGCGGCGGGGACACCGCGGCGGCTCCCACCCCGTGGACGGGGGCGGGAGCCGTCACGTGCGGGGCCTGACCGGCGGCGGTGACCACCGGCCGCGATCCGTCCGGACGGCGAGCGCCGTGCGGGCCGTGTCGGTGCCGATGGTGTGTCGGGACGCGTGATCCGGACCGGGGGTGACCGCCGTGGCCCGCCACCGTGAACCGGGCCACGACGGACGCCCCCGTCGCCCGACCCCTCAGGCGCGCGGGGGCCGGTCCGGCGCACCTTCGCGCGTACCCCTCTCCCGCAGCGTGCGCGCCAGCCCCCTCAGGTGGGGGACCAGGTCCTGGGCGGTCAGCGGTGCCGGGACGGTCGGTGCCGGAGCCGGGGAGGGCCGGGCGGGCGCCGTGGGTTCCGGTACGTGCCGGGTCATGGTGGGACCTCCGTGAGGGGGAGCGGGGATGCGCATCCAGCTCTCTCGGACACTGCGCCCGGGGCGGTACCGCTGACCGGAACGTGCCAACCGGGGAGGCGCCGGTGACCGGCGGGTGCCGTTGCTGGTATCGCTGGGGAGCGTCGTCCGCGGCCCGACCGGCCCCGTCCGAGAGAGGTCAGCAGGACGCCCGCACGTTCGGACCCGAGCCATGCCCGCCCCGAGGGAGATCCTCCACGGTGACTTCGCGCGACCCCCGACCGACCCCGGCGGCGCGGCCCCTCCCGGCCAGCGGCGTGGTGGTCGGCGTCGACCTGCGCGGCATCCAGTCCTTCGTGTTCAGCGGGCGGCGCATCCTCGACGCGGTCGGGCGCGCGGCCCTGGTCGCGGAGCTGACCGACACCTCCGACACCCGCAACGGCGTCGCCGACCTCCTGCCGCCCGACCACGTCGTCCTGCGCGACGCGGGCGGCGCGCTCACCGTGGTCCTTACCGACCTTCCGGCCGCGCGCGACTTCACCGGCCGCTACACCCGGCGGCTGCGCGACCTCGCCGGTCAGCTCACCCCCGTGGTCGCCCTGGTCCCCTACGGCCGCGCGACCGCGGCAGGCCGGGGCACTCCGGAACCGGCGGGGGTGGACGAGGCCCTCGCGGTCCTGCCCGCGCGGCTGCGGGAGGCGCGGCGCCGCATGTCGGCGCTGCACACCCCCGCCCACGGCTACGGGATCACGGCGGTGTGCGCGGTCAGCGGAGGTCCGGCCGAGGTCGTGGACAGCAGCCGCGCCGAGGACGAAGACGCGGGCGTGCACGAGCGGGTCACGGCCGACGTGGCGCGGGCGCGCGGCGTCGGGCGCCGCTGGCACCGGGCCCTCGGGGACGCGTGGCTGGACGGGGCGGTGACCGCCACCGGATCCCCCGAACTCGCGCTGCCCATGGAGGTGGACCGGCTCGGCCGCGACCACGGGGACGTCAGCCGCCTGGCCGTCGTGCACGTGGACGTCAACGGGTTGGGGGTCATCCTCGGCGACTACCGCGAGCGTGTCGCCGACCCCGCGGTTCCCGGGTCGGGCGCCATGGCCCAGCGGCGCCTGTCCACCCGTATCGCGGGTCTCACCGAGGGGCTGGCCCGCGCCCTGGTGCGCGCGGTGGCCGCCACGGTGCACGCCGAACCGGGACGACGACCGTACATCCCCGGGGTGGGAGCCGCTGGTCCGGTGTCCCTCTTCCAGGATGCGTCCGGCCGGGTCCGGGTGCCGGTGCGCCCGATCGTCGTGGCGGGTGACGACCTCACCGTGCTGTGCGACGCCCGCCTCGCCCTGAGCCTGGCCGGCTACGCCCTGGACTGGCTGGACGCCGACCCCGCGCGGATCGCCGACCCCCGCGATCCCCGGGTGGCACTGCACCGGGTGCTCTCCGACGCGCACGGCGGAGCCCCCGGGGGCGGACGCCCGGTCACCGCGCCCTGCGGCGGCGTCCACACCACGTTCGTGCCCACGGTCGGGGTGGGGATCGCGGTCCAGCCGGTCGGGGCCCCGCTCGCACTGGGCTACGACCTGTGCGAGGCGATGTGCCGCCGCGCCAAGCGGTACCGGGTCGACCGCGCCGAAGCCGACCCCACCGCCCCCGACGACCACGTGATCGCCTGGACCACCCGGTTCGACGGTGTGGAACGCGTCCTGCGCAGCCTCGACCGGGCGGCCCTGGCACCCCGTCCGCGTACCGGGCTCCCGCTGACCGGCTCCGGTTTCACCCGCTTCGTGGACCGCTACCTGTCCGGTGCCCCGGGGAGCCTGCTCGCCGACGGCGACACCCGCCACCGGGGGTGGCTGCTCTCCGCCCTCGTACCGCTCCTGGAGTCGGGCGCCGACCCCGCTCCCGAGCTCGACCGCCGGGCCCGGGTGACCGGCGCCGCCGTCGAACTTCCCCCGGGCTGGACGCCCGAGGGGCTGCTGGACGCGGTCGGGATCATGGACCTGCACCTGGACCCCCGGCTGGCCGAGGCCCTGCCGCCGCACCTGCCCCAACCCCGCGGCCGCCGCGGCGCGGTCCCGACGGTGAAGGGCCCGCCGCGGTGAGCCGCCCCGACCGCGTCACCGTGCACCTGGCCTCACCGGCCCTGTTCGTCGGCGCCAGCGCGGACGGGACGGGCGCGGACACCGACGTGGTCACCGACGACCACGGCCTTCCCTACCTGCCCCGGCACCGCCTCGCCGCCCGCCTGCGGGCCGGAGCGGACAGCGCCCTGACCGTCGCCCCGGAACTGTCCGGAGCCGCCCGCGACGTCCTGGGACGGGAACGGTCCCACGGCGCCGACCGCATGCTCCGCGTGGGCCACGCCGTCCTCGGCGGCGGTGTGCGCGCCGCCGTCGCCCGGGCCCTGGCCGGGCGCGACGAGCCCCTGCGCACCGCTCTGCGCCGGGCGGTCACCGACGCCTACACCACCCTGGAGTCGGGGGTCGAGGTCGGTCCCGACGGCGCCCCGGAATCCGGGCGACTGCGCACCCACCGCGTCCTGTCGCCGGGACTGACCCTCACCGCCGCGCTGACCTGGGCCGAACCACCACAGGAGGAGCACTGGCGGATCCTCGCCCGCGCCTGCCTGGCCACGACCCGGATCGGAGCGAGGGGCGCGCGCGGCCGCGGTCGCGTCGACGTCCGGCTCGCCGGACCCGGCACGGAGGACCCGTGCGCCACCACGCTGCGGCTGGCCGCCCCGGCCGTTCCGGTACCCGGCGGGACGGGGGCGCCCCGGTGACCGACGGCCGCGCTCCCCACAGCGCCTACCTGCCGCTGCGCTACGTCCTCACCGACACCCTGGCCGTGCGCACCTCCCACGACCCGTTGAGCTTCGACTCCGACCACGTCATCAGCGGCCGGGCCCAGCGCGGTATGCTCGCCGCCGCCCTCCGCCGCGCCGGGCGCCACGAGGACCTGGACGCCTGGGTGGCCCGGGGCGACGTCCTGCGCTTCGCCCCCGCCCACCCCCGGCTGGAGCCCGGCGGCGACCCGGCCGCCGGGCGTCTGCACCGCGCGGCCGCCGCCCTTCCGCCGCCCGCCCACCTGTACACCCCGGGCAAGAACGGGGACACCACCGTCGACGTCTTCGGCCCCACCGATCCCGCCACCCCCTACCGTGCGCTCCGCGACCCGGTGACCCCCGACCGCGCACTCCGCGCCCAGGTGCGCACGACCGCCGAACAGTACCTCGGGCGGGCCCGTACGGGGGCGGGCCGCCAGGGCGTCCCCTTCCTCGTCACCACCCTCGACCCGGGCCAGGTCTTCGAGGCCCGCTGGCAGCTGCGGGCCCCCGATCCCGACTCCCTGTACGCCCTCGCCGAACGCGTGGCGGCCGCCCTGGCCGAGGCCGACGGCACCCTGACGCTGGGGGCGGGCGGCACCCGCGCCCACGGCGGTGTCCGCGTCACCCCCGTCGACCCCGACCACCTGCTCTCGCCCGACCGGGTGGACCCTCCGTGCCCCGACCGGTCCTGGTCCGCCCGATCCCCGGTCGACCTCGTCCTGCTCTCGCCCGCGCTCGTGGTGGACGCCTGCGGCCAGCACCGCCCCCAGGCCCTGGTCCCCTCGGTGCTCGACCTGCTGGCCCGGGTCCTGCCCGACACCCGTGCCGAGGTGCTCGCCAGCCACGTGGAGGCCGAGGCGGTCGGTGCCTACCACCGGGGCTACCGGGGGCCGATGGCGCAGCGCTGGGCGGCCCGCCCCGGCTCCGTCGTCCGGTTGCGCCTGGACCGGGACCTGACCACCGGGCGGGCACGGCTGCTGGAGGCGCACACGCTGGGGGAGCGGGCGGTCGACGGACACGGCCAGTTCACCCTCGCCGCCCCGCCGTCCGGGCCGGAGCCCCTCGCCCCCGCGGCCGTGCCGCTGGCGGCGGGGGCCGCCCCCGCCCCTCCCGACCCCGAGGACGACGGCCAGCTGCGCGCCCTCGTCGACGACCTGCTCTGGAACGCCGCCGCCCCACCGGTCCGCGACCACGCCAGAGCGCTCGCCCAGGGGGCGGCGCACCTGCTCACACCGCTCACACCGAGCCTGCTGGGCCGCCTGCGCGAGGTCGTCGTCCACCCCCACCACACCCCCGAAGCCGCCCTGGCCGCTCTCGGGCGCACCCTCGCGGACCGTTCCCGGCGCGACCCGGAGGACGACCCCTCCGGAGCGCGCGGGGTCCTGCGCGACCGAGCCGTGCGCGCCCTGGAACGCGCCCGCCTCGCCCGCCCCGACCGGCCCGGCACCGTCACCGTCCGCGCCTGGCTGGAGGGTCTCTCCGACGGCACCGCCGCCTGGTGGGCCGACAACCGGCCCGACCCCGGCCACGACCCCGCCTACGCCGAGGCCGTCGCCGCCGTGGACCTGACCCTGTCCGACGGTCTCCCGCCGCGGAACCACCCGAGCGGCCTGTCCGAGTCCGCCCTGGCCTGGGAGCGCCGCGCGTCGGCGCGCCTGTGCCTGCTGCTGGTCTCCTCCTGGCTGGCCGAGACCGCCCGCGCCGTGCGCCCCGTGCCCGACGGCGCCCCGCCCCGGGAACGGGGAGGCCGACGGTGAACGCGGGCTCCGTCCCGCCTCCTCCGACCCCGCCCGTACTGGTCTGGGAGGTCACCGCACGCCTGCGCCTGCTCTCCGACACCCATGTCGGCGCCGCCCAGGCCACTCCGCGCCACGCCGCCGAGACCGACGTCGACCTGCATCTGGACCGCGACCCGCGCACCGGGCTGCCGCGCCTGCGCGCCACGACCCTGGCCGGGATCCTGCGGCACGAACTGGTCGGCCGCACCGGTGACCCCGACGGGGTCCGAGCGCTCCTCGGCTCGTCGGAGCCCCGGAGCGGGGTCGGCCAGGAGGTGCCCCCGCCCGTCCCCAGCGCCCTGGACCTGGACGACGCCCCGGCCGAACTGCCGGAGGGGGCCGCGGTCGCGGTCCGCGTGGGCACGCGCGTGAACCCGGCGACCGGGGCCGCCTTCCCCGGGCGGACGTGGCAGTGGGAGGTCCTGCCCGCCGGGACGCTCCTCACCGCGCACCTGCGGCTGGCCGTTCCCGCCCCGGCGGACGAACCCCGGCTGTTGGCGCTGCTCGTCCTGGCCGCCGGAGGTCTCGACGGTGCGGGGGCCGGAGCGAACGTCGGCAGCCGCACCGGGCGCGGGTACGGGGCGGTGCGGGCCGTCCGCTGGTCCGTACGCCGCCACGACCTGTCCGACGAGCGGGGCTGGTTCGCCTACCACGCGCGCACGTGGTCCGAGCGCTGGTCGCGGGACAGCGCGGCGGACGCGGACGCCGCCGACCTGGCGACCGCCCTTGGCGCGGCGCTGGCCGACCGCGGACGCGACGCCGCCGTCGCCGAACTGGCCTCCCGGTCCGCCGTGGCCGACCGCCGGCACCGGGCCGAACTCCACCTGACCCTGGCCGTCGCCGAACGTGCGGCGCCGCCCTCGGGGGACGGGGCCGGGCACGGCCGGAACGGCTCGTGCGACACCGGTCGCCGCGGGCGGGGCCATGTTCCCCCGGCGTGCGCGGGCGGTGACGCCGCACCCCGGGCGGACTCGGAGGATGACCGGGCCGATGCCGGGGGTCAGGCCGCGTCCCGGGGGCACGACACGGGAACGGATCCGCGCCCCGGTCTGCTCATGGTCGGGGACGTGCCCGTCGGCGACCGGATCGGGGAGGTGGACCGCGCCCACCGGTACCGGCCGGCCGTCACCGACCCGGACGGTCCCACGGGCCCCGCGGGTCCCACCACCGCGCGCCTGGTCCCCGTCCTCGGTGACACCGCCCTGTTCTCCCTGTTCAAACGCATCGCCGCCCGTCTGGTGCGCGACACCGCCGAACACCTGGGCGGTCCGTCCCTCCGATGGCGCCGCTGGCACGCCCACTGGTGGGGCGCCGACACCGAACGCGACGCCGGGAGCGGCACCGCCGCCCCCCGCCCCTCCCGTGTACGGCTGCGCTCCGCCCCCGTCCTGTCCGGCGGAGCGCCGCTGACCACCACCCGCCTGACCGTGGACGCCCTGTTCGGCGACGCCGTCGACGGACACCTGTTCACCACCGACCTCCACTGCGGGGGCACCGCCGACGTCGTCCTGGACGCGCGCGACCCCGACGACGCCCTCCTCGGCCTGCTCGCCCTGGTCGTCCGGGAACTGGCCACGATCCCCTTCGAGACCCTCGGCGCGGGCTCCGGAGGCGGCAACGGCCGCCTCACCGCCACCCGCGCCGCCGTCACCGTCCACCCCGGCGACGGCGGCCCACCGCACACGGTCGACCTCCTGTCCGCCGTGTCCGATCCGAACAGCCCCGAGGCGGCCGCCGCCCGCGGCTGGCTCGCCGCCCTGCACGACCGGCTCGCCCCCGACGGGCCGACCGGGGGTGACGGGTGAGCGACCATCCCCCGCAGCCCGCGGGCCTGACCGTCCGCACGCTCACCCCCGAGCAGATCCACGGCGTCCTCAGCGACGTGTTCGCCCGCGCCGCACGGTGCCGCCTCCTGGACACGGGTGCGGACGGTTCCCCCGCGCCGCCGGACCGCCCCCAGTGGCTGCTCGCCGAGCTCGGCGACGTCCGCGTCACCGGCGCCTGCCCCCGCGACCGCTGGTACCGGTCCGACACCCTTTCCGGCACCGCGTCCGGCGCGGCCCCGGCCCCGCCGCCCCTGGACCCGGACACCGACCGCTGGCGGATCCTGGAGGTCCTGGTCTTCGGCCCCCGCGCGCAGATCCGCATCGGTGAGGGCGCCGAGGCGGGCTGGATCAGTGCCGACGCCCCCGGTGAGCTCCCGGCGCAGCTGCGTCCGCGCGACCGTTCGTTCCTGCTCCAGGGCTGGAACGGGTCCGGGCACAGCCGTACCGTGGACACCCGCGCGCCCCTGTCCGTGACCACCGAACCCGGTGGCGCCGAGGCCGTGCTCCCCGTGGAGTGGACCGACTTCACCGGCCGCCACCGGCCCGCCCCGGGCGGACGCACGGCCCTGGAGAGCCGGGGCACCTGGCTGACCGTCCGGGAGTACTGGGCGAGCGACCCCGCCACCGGTGCCGTCGGGGTCGCCTTCCACCGTCTCACCGGCCTGTCCGCCGGGCCCAAACCCACGGGGCCGGAGATCGACGTCGGTTCCGGGGACGAGATCACGGGGACGGCGCGCTGATGGGCGCGCCGCACGGGTCCGCCGCGTGCGGTGGCGGCGGAGGGAGCGGCCAACCCCCGCCGCGCGGGGCGGGGCCCTACCACGCCACGGCCCCCTACGGCCTCGTGCGGTTGGCCGACACCCCCATGCCCGCCGCCGACCTGCACGCGGGGCTGGCCACCGACGAACTCCTGCGCAGCCACGACCGGACCGTCGAGGGCACCCACTCGGGCTGGATCGAACTGACCCTGACCACCCTCACCCCCACGTTCGTCGGACAGACCCTCGACCGGGGCGCGGTCAACGTCTCCACCCGCTTCCCGCACGGCGACGGCACCCTCCCGGCCATCCCCGGGCCGACCCTGCGCGGTCTGGTACGCAACACCGTGCGCATGTTCACCAGCGGTGAGACCGGGCCGGTCAACACCCCCATGCTGTTCTTCCGCGCCCCCGTGCGCATCGACCCCGACAGCGCCGACAGCACCCTGTCCACCCGGGCCCGCCAGGTCATGTCCCACCAGCACGCCCACTACCGCAAACGCCGCGCCGGCCTGCGCACCAAGCAGGGGTTCCTCTTCCGCTCCCCGGTCGAGGACCGGTGGTACGTCGTCGAGGTCCCGGCCACACCGATCACCGCCGAGGCCGGGCAGGCGCTGCGGGTCTCCTTCGACGTTCTCCGACAGAGTCTGCGGACCTGGGACTTCGGGGTGTCGGACTTCCCCGACCCGCCTCGCTCGGGCACCTACGTCCCCACCGCGCACGACCAGCACGGCCGGCTCCAGTACCGCTGGGTGCACGCGGTCCACCTGCCGGGGGAGCGGCGCGTCGCCGCTGTGGCCCCCACCGCGCACGAGGCCCGGCGCTACCTCGACTCCCGCTCCCCGCACCCGGTGGGCGGCGACCGGGGCGGGACCGTTCCCTGCCTGACCGTCCTGACCGGTGTCGCCGCGGGGGAGCGCCGCAACGCCTACCTCTTCCCCCGGCCGCCGGACCTGCGCGGCGGACGGACCCCGGTGCCCGACGCCATGGTGGCCCTCTTCGAGTCGGCCGAGCAGATCACCGGTTACCAGCGCGTGGCCTTCCCCGACGGCCTGGGCGTGGGCACCGGGGCCCCCGGCCGGCCCCCGGTGGCCGGGGCCAGCGGCGGAGGGCTGCCCCGCAACGGCCTCGAACCGGTCTGGTACGATGTCGACCTGTCCGGTGCCGTCGTCTCCTTCGGCCGGTCGGGCGGTTACCGGATCGCGGTCAGCGACGACAACCCGGTCCGCCGCGCCGTGCCCGCCCCCGTCCTGGGGCCCCAGCACGGCGACCCCGACCGCGCCGCCCGGGCGGGTCGGCCCGTGGACGTGTGCCGTGCCCTGTTCGGCGACACCGACACCTTCGCCGGTGAGTCCGGCGCCTCGAAGGGCCGGGTGTCCTTCGGACACGCGCTCAGCACCGACCCCGACCCGGACTACCCCGACGGTGCCGCGCTGCGCGTGCGCCTGCTCTCCCCGCAGCGCGGCTGTTTCGCCAACTACCTCGTCCAGGGCCCCGACTCGGCCTCGGGGGACCGGCCCGACATCGTCACCTGGTCGCACGAGGGCCGCGTCCGACTCGGGGGGTACAAGACCTACCTGCACCGGCACCGCTCCGACCTGGGCCGCCCGGTGCGCTACGACGCCCGCGCCCAGGAGGAGCTGGGCCTCACGGTCCTGACCCGGGACTGTCGGGCCGGGCCGGTCCGCGAGACCCAGCGCGACGTCGTTCCGGTGCGCGACGGGCTCACGTTCCGCTCGCGACTGACCTTCACCAACCTCACCGACGGGGAGCTCGGAGCACTGCTGCGCGCCCTGCTGCTCGACAACCCCGCCGACGGGGGCGATCCCGCCGACCCGGCCCACGCGCACAAGATCGGTATGGGCAAGTCACTGGGGATGGGGAGCGTGCACCTGCGTCCGGAGCTGTACCTGGTCGACCGGAGGGCGCGGGCGGTCTCGCTCGACCCGGCCGCCGGGGTCACCCGTGCCGGACCGGAGCGGGTCCAGGGGTTCCTGGACGCGTTCGGCGCGGCGCTGGCGGCCCGCAGGCTGCCCGGTGAGCCGCGTCCCGAACGGTGGCGCGAGGTCGACCAGGCCGTGGACGTGTGCCTGGCCAGCCGGTGGCGCGACCGCCTGCCGTGGGAGCACACGGCGGTGATGTCGCTGCGTGAGTTCGCCGAGTACCCCGTCCTGCCTCCGCTGACCGTCCGGTTCGGTGCGGTCGGGCACCGGGACGGGACGCGGTGAACGGTTCCCGGGTCACCGGAGGCGGTCGGTGCCGTCCGCCGTCACCGCCCGGCACGCCCTCACCCCCCGATCGTCTCGGCCAGCGCCTCCAACAGGTCGGCCCGCAGGTCGGGGTCGTCCTGGGCGCCGGACCAGCGCCCGGGCACCCCGGAGCCCTCCTCCAGCAGCGCGCGCAGCAGGCCGTCCAGGGCGCCGGGCGGGTCGGCGTCGAACACGGCGCGCTCGGCCTGGGCGCGCCCGGCCAGTTCCCGGCCGGCCTCCTCCAGCCAGCTCCGCTCCGCCGGGGTGAGCACCTCGCGGCGGCCGGTGGCGTCCTCCGCGTCGACGGGGGAGTCGGGTACGGGGGAGTAGGGGGCGCTGCGGGCGCGGCCCCGCGCGCTCTGCACGAGGCGGAAGTGGACGGGCATGTCCACCGCCATGCGCCCCAGGACCCCGGTGAGGCGGCGGGCGACGTCCTCACCGCTCAGCCCGGGCAGGACCTGGCGCAGGTGCAGCCGACGCCGCTGGTCCGGGGTGCGGCCCCGGTCCGCGTCGCGTCCGGCGGCCAGTTCGGCGAGCTTGCGCAGCAGGTAGTCACCGGTCGCGGTGGACACCAGCGGTGGTTCCTTGGCTCCGGTGACCGAGCGGCCGTGCAGGTCGGCGACGGGCACGGCGCTGCCGTCCTCGGTGAAGGAGACGGTGTCGCCCGGGTGGATGTCCTCGGGCAGGTCGGCGGCGGGGTTGCCCCACCCCGCGGTCAGCACCAGCAGCGCCAGCGCCTCCTGGTCGATCACGTCGGCGGCCACCCGGGCGACGTCGCGGCGCTGCGCCCAGCGACGGGGGCGTTCGGAGAAGGCGCACCGGTCCCGCCCGTCCGCCGACGGCTGCGGGTAGACGCGGCGCAGGTTCTTGTACGAGCGGTCGCGGCGCACGTCGTCCAGGGCGTCGCGCAGCCGGTGGGCGGCGGTGCGGTCGACGCCGGAGGCCGTGGGCACGGCGCGTGCCATGCGCACGGCGATGACACCGGCCGGGTCACCGCCGTGCACCGGGCACGGGCAGTGCTCGGCGCACAGGTCGATGTAGTCACAGAACTGCTCGGAGTGACCGGCGCAGCCCTGCGCGGTTCCGTCGGCGGAGCAGGGCCCGCACCCCACCACGCGGGTGAACGCGCGCAGGAAGGCGGCGGAGCCGAACAGCTCCCAGGCGGAGCAGTGGTGCGTGCTCACGAACTCTTCTCCCCGGGTGGTCCGGGGCCGGGTCGCTCTCCCAGCCCTCCGGGAAAGCGTGTGTCAGAGTCGGTGAGGCCGTGGCTGACACCCCCGCGTCAACGGGAGGTCTGACCACAAAGTAAGGCGGTTTCGCGTGGAGTGTCAATGGTCGGGCCCGGTCCCGAAGGCCCCTCTCCGCCACCCCGGCTCATATACCGGTCACCAGTCCCATCCGTCACATGTCCGGTCGCGTCGGAACGTCCCCGCAGGGCGCGCCGGTGTGTCCGAGAGAGTGCGGTGAACGCCCCGACCGGGGTGCGACACGGCCTCCGCGACCGGGCTGGGGCCGTCGCGGAGCGAGAGGAACGGAGGTCGCCGGATGTCGGTGGTCAATCTGACGCCGCATGTGGTGACAGTCGTCGACGAGCGTTCACGCGTGATCCGGAGCTGGCCCCGGGCGGAGCGCCCGGCGCGCGTGGAGGCCGTCCGCGTGCCGATCCCCGGGGCGGACGGCGTACCCGCGGGGGTGCCCCTCGTGGCGGAGCGGCGTACCCGCGCCGACCTGCCCGAACCGCGGGAGGGGGTGTGGTTCATCGTCTCCTCGGTCGTCGGCTCGGCCCACCCCGAGCGCCATGACCTGCTCGTCCCCTCCGACCTCGTCCGGGACGGGCGCGGAGTGGTCACCGCCTGCCGGTCGTTCGTCGTCAGCGGTTCACCGGTGCCCGCGCGGGCGGAGCTGGCGGTCCGGTGAGAGCCCGTCCGCACCGTCGCTCCCCGGCGCCGTGTGTTCTTCCCGAACCGCGTCCCGTCACCGTTCCCTGGAGGATCGGACCCGCCTGGTCTAGCGTGGAGGTCCCAGGAGCACCCGTCGGAGAAGGACGTCGTGGACACTCCCCGTACCGCTGTCGTCCTCGTGGGCCGCAACCCCACTCCCGCGCTCCTGTCCTGCCTCACCCTCCCCGCCGACCACCTCGTCCTGCTGTGCAGCGACGGGACGCGGTCGACCGCCCTGCGGGTCGCGGCCGCCGTCGGGCGGATCGCCGCCCCCGCCTCCGTCCGGGCCCTGAGTGTGGGGCCCGACCCCCACGACTTCTCCGCCGTCACCGCAACCCTCGCCGCGCTTCACCGGGACCGCGGCGGGCGGCCCTGGTTCCTCGACTACACCGGCGGTACCAAGGTGATGAGCGTGGCCGCCGCCCTCTTCCACGAACACGCCCTCCCCCGCTCCGGCCGCTGGCGCCACTACCTCGACGCCGCGGGCGACGTCCTGCGCACCGCCGACACCGCCCGCCCCGGACTGCCCCTCTCCACCGCCGGTGTCGACCTGCGCACCCTGGCCGGGGTCCACGGCGCCCGCTGGCTCCACGACCGCGACCCCGAACCCGTCCGCCTCTTCACCCAGGGCGGCGCACAGGCGCTCATGGCCCGCTACCCGGACATGTCCCCGTCCGTCCGCCGCGGGGTGGTCGCCGAGGGGCGCGTCCTGTCCCACCTGCGACGACACCTGCGGCGTCAGCCCGAAACCGAGGTCCTGGGCGCCCGGCAGGTCGCCGACCCCGTCCGCCCCACCGGCTCCGTCGCCGACTTCGACGCCGTGGTCCGCCACCGCCACCGGGTCCTGTGCGTGGAGGCCAAGACCAGGCCCGGCGACGTCGTCGCCCGCGCCGGGTGGACCGTCGCCAAGGCCCGCCGGGTCTTCGGCGCCGCCGCCCAGGTCCTGTTCGTCTACACCGGCCCCGTCGTCCCCGGGCTGCGCGAGAGCATCACCGACTACAACCCCGCCCTCTCCGCCCGGCTCGTCCACGTGTGGAACCTCGACGACCTGCTGCGGCGGCTCACCTCCTTCGACGACCTGCGCAAGGCGTTCTTCCCCACCCCGCGCGGCCGCGCGGGGTGGGGGCTGGCGCGGGACGATCCCGCCCACCCCACCGCGTCGCCAGACGCGCCCCCTCCACCCCGCCACCCCGGACCGGAGGAGCGCCCCGTCCTGGTCACCTCCCTGGGCGGCAGCCGACTGGGCACCCTGACCGCCGTCCACGCCCACCGGCCGGCCCGCGCCCTGGTACTGCCCTCGGCGCAGAGCCTGCGCGACCGCGTGCGCGTGTCCGCCGCGCGCGCCCTGCACGCGGCCGAACACCCCGGGGCGGCGCCCGCCGACCCCGACCACCTGAAGGAGACGGGGTACCGCGACCGGGTGCGCCTGACCTCCGACCCGGTCGACGGTTCCGACGCCGAGGCGGTCGCCGCGATCGCCCACGACTGGATCGCCAAGGAGACCGCCGACACCGTCCCCGCGCCCCCGGTGGTCGTCGACATCACCACCGGCACCAAGGCGATGAGTCTCGGGCTGGCCCTGGCCGCCCTTCGCTCCGGCGCGTGCGTCACCTACCAGCTGCCCGCCGACCGCGCGGTGGTGTGCCGCACCCACGGGGTGCTGCCGCTCACCGGCCGTGCCGCCGTCGACTGGCCCCTCGTCCTGCCCGGGTACGTCCCGCTCGACGGGCCGCTCACCACCCGCGCCTGCCGGGCGGCGCGCGGCCAGGTGGACACGCTCCTGGTCGACGCGGCGCGGGCGGCGCTCGTGCGCGCCGCCAGCGGTGCGGTGGGGGTGTGGATGGACGCCACGCTCACCGACCCGCAGGCCTGCCTGACCGCGCAGGAGCGGCCGAGCCTGGTGCTCACCTTCGACGACCGCGCGGTCGGCCTGGCCGCGCCCGCCTGGCGGCGGCGCCGCGCGCACGACGGCCGGTCGCACGGGGTCACGCCGGGCGGGTGGGCGCAGAGCGTGTTCGCGGCCACCGTGCACCTCCAGCTGCGGTGCGACGTGGCGGGTGCGGTGGTGGCGCTGACCCGGCCGGGCGGGGACGTGGGGCGGGCCCGTGAGCTCGTGGCCTGGATCGCGCACGCCGATCCGGGGGAGGACGGCGGGGACGTCGGCCTGGCGTTCGGGGAGCCGCTGTGCCCGGTGGTCGTCACGGCGTCGCCCGACGCGCTGCCGCCGCTGTTCGACACCGACGTCAGCCGCCTGTGAGCCCGGGCGCCGTGTGGCCGGATCCGGTCATCCGGGAGTGTTCGGCCGCTGTGCGCGATAGGAAGTCCACGGATGCGCGCCACAGTGGGCGCGGTGTTCTCTCCGGTACGAAGGGCGGGGCCGCACGATGAGCCGCTGGTTCGTCTTCGTGGTCGTCTCCGCGGCCCTTTTCCTGTGCGGCTCGGCGCTGCACCAGCGCCATGACGGATACGAGCTGCGCGTGGCCCTGGCCGTGCTCATGCTCGGATCGCTCGTCGTCGTGCTGTCGTCGCCCAGGTCTCACCCTGTCCCGGATCCCGGGGGATGGTTTCTTCCCGTCCTCATGTTCGTCTGCGTGGTCCCGCTCTACGGTGGCTACCTCGTGGAGATGACCGCCACGGGTGCGTCGGCCGGGGTGTGGGTGCTGCTGCTCTCCGGCGCGGCCGCCGCCGGGTACGGCTTCCTCGTCCGGGTTCGGGAGGCGGTCTCGACCCGGCGGAAGGGACTGGTGCAGGGTGAATCCGACGGCCGGTGAGAGCTTTCTCGGGGTTCCCCTGTACCTGCTCCTTCCGTCGAACTGTTCGTTGCACCTCCTGGTGGCGGCGCATCTGTACGACGCCTACGCCCGCGAGGGGCGCACGGTCAGCCTCGTCCTGTTCGCGGTGATGCTCGTACTGGTCGTTGCGCAGTTGTCGACCGGGTTGACCTCCGCGCGCGTCCGCCCGACCGCGCCGGGGCCCCTGTCCCTGCTGGCCGGGTCGACGTACTTCCTGTTCGTGGCCGCCCTGGGGGTGTTCGTCGCCTTCCCGGCGATGGTGGGGCCCGCGAGCGCCCTGTCGCCGGTGATCGGGTGTATCGGGGCTCTCTTCCTCGCCCTGGCCGCCTACCGCCTGGGGATGTGTCTGCGCGGTCGCGGGAGTCACCGGAAACCGACCCCGCCGACGCCCGGCGCCGGGGTCGGCTGACATGGGGATGCTGATCAACGTGTTGGCGTTGGTCGTGGCGGTCGCAACACTGGTGTATTCGATCGTGGCCATGAAGACGGGTCCTCCGCCGAGGATCCTCACGGTTTCGCTGCTCGTGCTCGCGCCTCCACGCTCGCGGTGCCCCTGCTGCGGCTCTACGGCGTGTATCCCCCCAGAGCGCTGAGGGGCCTTTGCGGCGCTTCCTTCCGCCCCCTGTGTCGGGCGTCACGACCCCCCGGTGGATATTTCTCGCAACCGGAACCGGGTTCGGTCCGTCCCATCCCCCGTGCGCCGGTACGGAGGACACCGAACGGCGCGCCACGGAGCTGAGCATCGCCGCGTCGAGTCCGACGCGTGGACAGAACGGAGCCGCGGGTGCGGTGGGGAGTCCCGGCCTTGGGTGCCGGAACGGTGGCGGCGGTGACCGCCCTGGTCTCGGGGTGCGTCCCGACGGGGAACGGGCCGGAGGCGGCGGAGACGGAGAGCGTCACGGCCGCCTTCGCCGGTCAGGAGATCGACTGGTCGGCCTGCTACGGCGAGGAACAGGTGGACGAACTCGTCGAGTGGGGCTCGGAGCCCGACTGGGTCGAGGCCCTGGAGTGCGGAACGGTCACCGTCCCGCTCGACTACGACGAGCCCGGCGGTGAGACCCTCGACCTCGCCGTGGTCCGGGCTCCGGCGCGGGGAGACGCCGACCAGCGCGTCGGGTCGTTGGTGGTCAACCCGGGCGGCCCCGGCGTGACCGGGCTCGACATGCTGGACTACCCGCTGTTCTCCGACCAGATCCGGTCCTCCTTCGACCTGGTCTCCTTCGACCCGCGCGGCGTGGGGGAGAGCGGCGGCTTCGCCTGCGGGAACTGGAACGCCATGGTCGAGGCCCGACAGGGGTTCGGGGACACCGACCCCGCCGACCTGACCGAAGCGGACCTCCAGCCCCTGGCGGAGACCGCCCGGACCTATGCGGACGACTGCGTCGACACGGTGGGCGAGGAGTTCCTCGCCCACATCGGCACGGTCAACGTCGTCCGCGACCTCGACACGCTGCGTGACGCCCTGGGCGACGAGCGGCTGACCTACGTCGGCTACTCCTACGGCACCTACATCGGCGCGCTCTACGCCGAGATGTTCCCGGAGCACGCCCGGGCCCTGGTCCTGGACGGCGCCGTGGAGACCGACCGGCCCAACGCCGAGGTCGCCTACGACCAGGCTCTCGGCTTCCAGGGGACGTGGGAGCTGTTCGCCGGGGACTGTGCTGCCACCAGGGACGCCTGCCCGTTCACCGGGTCCGACGACGCCGACGCGGCGATGGCGGACATCATGGCCGCGCTCGACCGGGAGGCACCCGTGGTGGAGGGCGTCACGGTCGACGGCGCCACCCTGGTCTCGATGATCGGCATGGAGCTGTACTACGAGGAGAGCTGGGGCTACCTCGCCGACCTGCTCATGGCGATCGACGGCGGCGACGCCGAGAACACCGGGTACTACCTCGACTACCTGTACGAGAACACCTACGGCCTCTACGAGGACGAGGAGCCCGTGCAGCCCAAGCCCGGTGAGGAGGAGTTGGACACCGAGGCCGCGCTGACCGCGATCAACTGCGCCGACCGGAACGATCCGACGGACATCCTCGCCTACCGGGACGCCGTGGACCGGGCGGGCGACGCGTCACCGCTGTTCGGCGCCGACCTGGTGTGGGACCAGTTGCCCTGCGCGTACTGGCCGGACACCGAGGAGGCGCCGACCGGCTTCACCGCCTCCGGCGCCCCGCCCGTGGTGGTCATCGGCACCGTCGGCGACCCGGCCACCCCGTACGCCTGGGCCGAGGAGCTGGCCGGTCAGCTGGAGACCGCGACCCTGGTGACCTACGAGGGCGCCGGGCACACGCTGTACGGCAACGACAAGAGCGGGTGCGTGGACGACCCGGTGGACGCCTACCTGCTCACCGGCGAGGAACCCGAGGCGGACCTGTCCTGCCCCGGCGTCCGTTAGGCACCGCCCTTCGGGGTCGGCCGGGTCCGGCCCCGAAGGCCTCCCCGGGTGAGGTCGTCGCCATCCGCATGGAGGACGGGACCACGGTGGTCGTCGGCACCCCCGTGGGCCCGCGGAGCCCGGACGCCGACGGGACTGACGCGGACCCGCCGCCATCGAATCCCTCCGTCACGGACTGGATGCAGGGGACCGGAACCGTGGTGGCGGGCGCGGGTGTCCTCGCGAGCGGTTCCCTCTGGCTGTTCGAGAAGGCGCGCAAGCGCACCCGGAACAGGCGCCGGGCGCGTTCCTGACACCGACGTGCCCTATCCGGGCGCGGCCCGGCCGCGGCCGTCGCGCCGACTCCCGGCGCGGGCTCCGTCGGCCAGCACGCTGCTCACCCTCCTCAGATAGGCGGAGTACTGGCGCGTGGCCATCCTGCTGAGCCGCCGTCGCCCCAGCAGTCCTGGCGGACGCATCCGCATCACGACCTCCAGGCCCGACACGAACGAGGCCGTCGCGGCGGGGGGCCGCCGGGCGCGCTCGTACCCGCGCAACGCGGCACCCGGGTCGGCGGCCGCGCCCGGCGCCCCGAGCGCTTCCGTGAGCGCCCACGCGTCCTCCAACGCCTGATTGGCGCCTTGCGCGGTGGACGGCGGGAAGGCGTGCGCGGCGTCGCCGAGCAGCGTGGCGCCGCGCACGCCCCACACCTTGGGAACCCGGTGCTTGACGTGCGGGAACATCGCCAGGTCAGCATCGTCGGCGTGTTCCAGGATCGTGCGCACGTCCGGGTCGCGCCACCCGTCGAACCTCTCCCGCAGCATCGCGGCCGGGGACGGGGACGGGGGCGCCGGGTCGCCGGGGGCGCGCCGCACGTCGAACCACCACTGCACCAGCCCGTCACCGGCGGGCATCACGCCGCACATGCCCTCGCGGCCGACCGCGGTGAAGGCGGTGGTGCCCCGAGCCAGTGCGATCGGCACCGGGGTCAGCGCCTGCCAGCTCACCCAGCCCGACGGCCGCGCCGGATCCGAGCCCCACAGGACCCGGCGCGGCACCGAGCGGACCCCGTCAGCGCCCACCACCACGTCCCCTTCGGCACCGGATCCGTCGGCGAAGACGGCGCTCGGTCGTTCGCCCGCACGCACGTCCACGCACTCTCGTCCGAATCGGACGGTCCCTTCGGGCAGGCCCTCGGCCAGCAGTTCCAGCAGGGAACGCCGGGGGACGGTTCGGCACTCCCGTCCGAACCGGTCGCTGACAGCGGCCAGGTCGACGGTGAGCCGTACCCGCCCGGCGGGATCGCGCGACTCCAGACCCGTCAGACGCCGACCGATCCGAGTGACGTCAACGCCCAGCGCGGCCAGCGCGGCGGTGCCGTTGCTGTAGATGCCCAGGCCGCCGCCACCGGTCCGCAGTTCCTCGCCGCGTTCGTACACCTCGACCTGGATTCCGTTCGCCAGGAGTCCGCGCGCGACGGCCAGACCTCCCACACCGGCACCGATGATGACAGCTCGCACAAGCTCCACCCCGTCCCTCGTCCGTCTGGGTCCGACGTTACGAACGGGGGCGCGGAACCCGGATCCGGGGTGCCCTTGGTGCGGGTTCCTGGGTGAGCCCCGAGGGGCCTGTCGCCCCCGCTACCCCTGGTGGATGATCTGGATCAGGTTGCCGCAGGTGTCGTCGAACACCGCCGTGGTGACCGGGCCCATCTCCACGGGCTCCTGGGTGAACCGCACACCCAGGTCCCGAAGCCGAGCGAACTCCGCGTGGACGTCGTCGACGGCGAACTGCGTGTAGGGGATGCCGTCCGCGACCAGGGCCTCCCGGAAGGGCTTGACCGCGGGGTGGCCGCTGGGTTCGAGGAGCAGTTCGGTGCCGTCCCGGTCCTCGGGGGACACGACCGTCAGCCAGCGATCCTCACCGAGCGGGACCTCCTGCTTCTTCACGAAGCCCAGCACCTGGGTGTAGAAGCGCAGGGCCTTGTCCTGGTCGTCCACGAAAACGCTGGACAGGTCGATCCTCATGAGTCCTCCGGTGGTGTGTCGCGCCTGATCCACCGCTCGGCGATGTGCTCCAGCGGAGCCGTGTTCAGGTCGTGGAACTTGTTGCGCCCCTCGCGTCGGCTCTCGACGAGTCCCGCCGCCTCCAGCACGGCGAGGTGCTGGGAGATCGCCTGACGGGACATGGTGATCTGGTGCTTCATGGTCAGGCGCGAGCAGATCTCGAACAGCGTCTGCCCCCGCCGCTCGGCGAGTTCGTCGAGGATCGTCCTGCGAGTGGGATCGGCCAAGGCTTTGAAGACGTCGTCGGCCATGCCGCCACTATAGGCAAGTATTCACTTGCATATCAAGTTCTGAAATGGGGTGTCATGGTCGATGTATGGGTTTGGCGAGTGTCCTCGGCCACGGCCGCGGCGGCACGGACGAGCGCCGCCGTGGCCGTCGAACGGGACTGCTGGGGCCAGGCGATGACCAGGACCACCGGCGGTGCGTCCGAGACCGGCCGACAGACGACCCCCGGGCGGGGGTAGCGGGCGGCGACGGAGGCGGGCAGCAGGGGGGTGGCCTCGCCCAGCCCGACGAGCGCGAGCAACTGGGCGAGGTCGCGGGCCCTGCCGCGGGTCTGGTCGAGGTGGCGGTGCAGATCCCCGGGACGCAGACCGAGGTCGGCCAGGGTGAGGTGGCCCCGGGCGGCGAGCGGGCTGGTCGCGGCGAGGGCGGCGACGCGTGGTTCGACCGCCACCGCCTCGGTGTCCAGGCCGGTGCGGTCGAAGGGCTCGTGGACCAGGGCCGCGTCGGCCTCGCCCCGGCGCAGCAGACGTGGCTGTTCGCCCCAGCCGCACAGCCGGACGCTGACCGGTAGGGCGGCCGGTTCGGAGGCGAACCGCGCCAGGATCGGTTCCAACAGCCCCGCGTCCCCGTCGGCCTTGACGGCCAGCACCAGTTTCGCTTCCTTCTCGGCAGCGCGCTGGGCCCGCCTCTCGGCGGCCCGCAGGGCGTCCAGCGCGATCCTCGCCTCCGCGAGGAGCACCGTTCCGGCCGGGGTCAACGTCACGTCGTGGGTGGTCCGCTCGAAGAGGGTGACGCCCATCTCGGTCTCCAGGCGGCGTATCGCGCGGGAGAGGGGCGGCGGGGAGATCCCCAGCCGTTCGGCGGCACGGGTGAAGTTGAGCTCCTCGGCGACGGCGACGAAGTAGCGCAGCGGGCGGGATTCCACGGTCTCCCCCTCGGTTCGGTATGACCCTGAGGGTAACGAGCGCGAGCGGATCGATCCTTCAGTTCGGGCGCGCCACACAGCAGGCTCGTGGTCGTCAGATCGACCACCCCTCCTGGAGTTGCCCATGATCGTCGTCACCACCCCGACCGGCCGGATCGGCCGACAGGTCCTCGACCGCCTCCTCGACGCCCCGGACCGCACGGCGGGGATCCGGGTGATCGCCCGCGACCCCGCCCGCCTTCCCGCACGGGTGCGCGAACACGTCGAGGTCGTACGCGGATCGCACGCCGACCCCGCCGTTCTGGCGAAGGCGTGCACGGGCGCCGACCGCGTGTTCTGGCTGGTGCCCCCGACCCCCTCGGCCGACAGCGTCGAGGGCCACTTCCGCGAGTTCACCGAGTCACTGTGCGAGGTGATCGCAGGTTCGGGCCTGGAACGGGTCGTCGGCGTGTCCAGCCTGGGCCGCGGAGTGGCGAAGAACGCCGGGCAGATCTCGGCGTCGCTGGCGATGGACGAGGCCATCGCGGCCACGGGTGTTCACTACCGGGCGCTGTGCCCGCCCTTCCTCATGGAGAACCTGCTGGGTCAGGCCGGGGCGATCCGCGACTCCGGTGTGTTCTCCCTGGCACTGACGCCGGATCGGGTCCTGCGCACCTGCGCCACCCGGGACATCGCGGAGACGGCGGCGCGGCTGCTGCTGGACGGCTCCTGGACCGGGCGGGACGACGTACCGCTGGTCGGCCCGGACGAGCTGTCCCCCGAGGGGATGGCGGAGGTCGTGTCCGAGGTGCTGGACCGTCCCGTCGGCGTCCGACGGGCCAGCGGTGCGGACTACAAGGCGACGATGTCGCGCTTCGGGGCGAGCGAGGCCTGGGCGGAGGGCCTGGCCGACATGGTCGAGGCCATGGACGCCCAGGGCTTCTACGGTGCCTCCGAACCGAGCACCCCCGAGTCCGCGCCCACGGGTTTTCGCACGTGGTGTGAGGACGTGCTCAGGCCAGCCGTCCTGACCTGATCCGTACCGGGCCGTGTGCCCCCGCGTATCCTGGCCCGCCGGGAAGGGGGCACGCGTGGGCGTCTACGTATCGGTCAGAGGGTGGCTGGAGTGCGACGAGGGGCAGCTCGTCGCGGTCCGGGAGATCATCTCGTCCCATGAGGACGGCCACTACTCCGACGGTTGGGGCCTGCCGCGCCAACACGTCAACTGGACCCGCTACGTCTTCTACGGCGCCGACGTCCGGGCCTCGGCCCTGGACCGGCTCGCCGAGCAGATGAGGGAGATCGCGCGGATTCCGGCCTCCGACGGTGACGGCGACCGCGTCACGGGCCTGTTCCTGGTCAGTCATGAGGTCGACGGCATGGCCCAATGGCAGGTCCGGGACGGTCGACTCGTCATCTCGTCGGGCGATGACAGGTACCGATACCTCGACGAGTGACCCGGCCAACGGCGAACCCCCGGACGGGGAACATCCGGGGGCACGCTCGTGTGTGGTCTCAGGCGTCGAAGTCGAACTCGCCCGCGCGGACGCCCCGGGTGAAGGCGGTCCACTCCTCGCGGGTGTAGACGATGTAGGCGCCCTCGGGGTGGTGGCTGTGTCGGACGGCCACCCGGCCAGAGCCGTCCCGAAGCACCCCGGCCTCGACACATGTCGCACCACCGTTGGGGCTGTAGGTGCTGATGCGCCAGTCGACGGTGTCCCGTTCCTCGCTGCTGAGGTGCTGGAACGTCGGCTCGGGGGTCACGATGGCTCCTCGCTCAGCGCCGAGATGAACTCGACGGACGTGGCTTCCGGTAGGGACTTGTCCCACAAACGATCATATCGACCGGCTACTTGCTCGGTGTCTGGCTCCTCGATGTAGACCGCCCCCTTGGGCGTCTCGGCATACACCAGGTCGGGATAGGGCTCATCCATGACGAAGTACATGAACCCGCCGGTTGGATTCTCGTGTGCTCCGACGGAGAACGGCAGGACGCGCAGGTTGACTGAGGGAAGCTCGGCGCACTCCAAGAGATGGGTGAGCTGCTCGCGCATAACGTCAGGAGAACCGACGCACCTCCGCAGAACGGCTTCGTCCAGGACGGAGCGGATCTTTGGAGGTGTCTCGCGGGTGAGAAGCTTCTGTCGCTCCAGTCGTACTTCCAGCCCGCGCTCGATGTGCTCCTCGGGTTTGTCGAACTCCGCTGCGCGAATAGTGGCCTCGGCGTAACGTTTGCTCTGGAGGATTCCCGGGATCACGGAGCTGTCGAACAGGCGTTGCTCGGTGGCCTGGGCCTCCAGCCAGATGAAGTCCGTGAACTCGGTGAACTCGTCCGGATAGCCGTCCCACCAGCCCGTCTGCCACACACTTTCACTGAGGCGCATCAGGTTCTCGCGGTGGCTCGGCTCGCTCACCCCATAAAGGTCGAGCATCGCCATCATGTCCGGGCGGCGTACAGGATAGATGCCGTTCTCGAAGCGGCTCACGGTTCCCATGTTGCGCTGTAGGTACTCGGCCACCTCCTCGATGCTCATCCCGGACGCCTCACGGAGTTCACGGAGCCGACGGCCCAGCCAACGGCTCCGAAGGGTCGCGCTCCTTGCCCTCGCCATCTCGCAACTCCCGTCGCTCTACAAGTTCCTTCATGTCATCTGGCTGACAAGCTTGTGCATCGCTTGGACATGTGCAAGCCTAACAGAAGGTGATGCGACCATCACAGAATGATGTCGGATTGGTGGTGGTCTGCGCCGATTGTCGGAAACGAAGGCGGCCCGGGCGGTTTGTTCCTACGCTCCCCGTCCGGGCCTGGCAAGCCACGGAAGGGAACCCTATGCAGGCACACCCCAACCCCGACTCGAACTCTGTCTACCAGAACGTCCCCGAGCCCGCCCTCCCCCGAGCCTTCTTTGTGGACATCTGGGACGAGGACACCGACACCATGGAGCACGCCTACTACGGCGTCACCGCGCCCGGCGGCCAGGGCGGTATGGCGCGGCCCGTCAACGGGAGCGGATTCCACAGCATCCGCAGCGCGGAGGCGTTCGCCGACCGGCTCTGCGGGGAGCTCGTCTGGCTCTGACCCGGGAAACCGCTCCGCCCGGACGCCGCGTCCGGGCGGACCGGTCAGGACGCGGCGGCGGCCCCCGCCCGGTACCGCCCCGGCGAGGTGCCGAACTCCCGCTTGAACGCGTTGGCGAACGCGAACTGCGACCCGTACCCCACCCGCGCCGCGATCGCGCTGATCGGGGCGTCCGACTCCCGGAGCAGTTCACGGGCCCGGGTCAGCCGCCACCAGGTGACGTAGGCCAGCGGCGACTGCCCCACCATCGCCGTGAACCTGCGGGAGAACGCCGCCCGCGACAGTCCGGCGCGTTCACCCAGTTCCGCCACGGTCCACGGGTGCGCCGGATCCTCGTGGACGGCGCGCACCGCCGCGCTCACCACCGGGTCGCGCAGCGCCCCGACCCACCCGCACGCCGCCTCCGGCCGGTGCTCCTCCAGGAACGCCCGCAGGATGTACATCAGCAGGATGTCCAGGAGCGCCGGGACCACCGTGTCGCCGCCGTGGTGCGAGGTGTCCAACTCCCTCCCCAGCAGGTCCACGGCGGAGGAGAGCTCCGGGTGCTGCCCCACCCGGGCGGGCAGGTGCACGACCCGGGGAAGCTCCGCGAGCATCGGGTGCGGTCGGGTGGCGTGGGTCCGGTAGGACCCTCCCACGGTCACGCACGAGGGCGGATCCCCGCCCGGTGAACCAAGTGAGGCCGAGTCGAAGCGGGGGCGCGGCCGGGCGCCCCGGGCGTCGCACACGAACTCACCGACCGGCGCGCCGCCCCTGCGCCCCTCCAGGGCCGACACGCACGACAGCTCGTCGACCGGGGCGTCCGGCCGGTCGGCGAGCGCGTAGCCGTCACCGTACGGGAGGAACACCACGTCCCCCACGCCGAGCCGGAGCGGACCGTCCCCGCCGGTCCGCAGCCAGGCGGAGCCCTGGAGCACCACCTGGAAGCCCGTGCCGGACACCTTCGGGAAGCGCATGCCCCAGGGGGAGTGCCACTCGACGCGGGCCGCGCGCGGCTGCCCCGACCGGATGGTCCCGACCACGTCGCTGAGTACGTCCATGCCGTGAGAATACCCTGGAGAGGCCGGATAGGAGACGCTCGCGTAAACACGGGAGCGTCTGACGCATAGGAAGTCTCAGCTATGGTCCGTACGGTCGTGTCCGTACCCACCAGACGCGAGGAAAGCGATCATGACCACGGCATCCCCTGAGAACAGCACCATCCGTACCCGCCGCTCCGCGTGGAAGCCCCGCCTCGGTGCGATCGTCGCCGCCAGTGTCGCCACCGCCGTCGTCGGCGGACTGGCTCCGCTCCTGGGCGCCGACATGGTGATCGAGATACCCGGAATGCCCGCGGGACCCGTCCCGGTGGCCGCCTTCGTCATGTGGACGGCGCTCTTCGGCCTCATCGGGTGGGGTGCGCTCGCCCTGGCCGAGCGCCTGCTCGGGGCTCGCGGACGCCTGCTGTGGACGGTTGCGGCGGTCGTCTTCACCGTGGTCTCGTGCGTGCCGTCCGTGTCGGTCGGCGGCGCCGCCGCCACCGAGGCGGTCCTGGTGTTCACCCACGTCCTGGCCGCCGCCATCCTGGTCCCGGTCTTCTGGCGCTCCTCACCGGTGGCCCGGCCCACGGCCTGAGCCCCCGCCCCGGAACGACGGACGGCCCCGTCCGGACGCACTGTCCGGACGGGGCCGTCCACCGGTCTCAGAGGCGGGCCGCGGCCGCCTCGTCCACCCAGAACAGGGTCCGCTCGGCGCCGCGCGCCCCCGCCACGGGCGCCTCGCACGGGTCGCCGCCCGCCAGGCCGAGCCGTACCGCCTCGGCCTTGCCCTCACCGGAGGCCAGCACCCACACCTGGCGGGCGGTCCGGATCGACGGCAGCGTCAGCGAGATCCGCCGCGGCGGCGGCTTGGGCGCGTCGTGCACCGCGGCCACGGCCGACTCGTCCTCGCACACCGCGGGCAGCCCCGGGAAGAGCGAGGCCACGTGCGCGTCCGGGCCCACGCCCAGCAGGCACACGTCGAACCGGGGCACCGGCGCCTGGCCGCGCGCCGCCGCCGTCAGCTCCCGCTTGTACCGGGTCGCCGCGTGCTCGACGTGGTCCCCGTCCATCCCGTCGGAGGCGGGCATCGGGTGCACGTGGTGCACCGGGAGCTTGACCCGGTCCAGCAGCGCCTCCCGCGCCTGGGTCTCGTTGCGCTCGGCGTCCCCCTCCGGCAGGAAGCGCTCGTCCCCCCACCACAGGTGCACGTGCGACCAGTCCAGACCGACCGCCTCAGCCCGGTCGCCCACCGCCCGCAGGGTCGTGATCCCGACCCCGCCGCCGGTCAGCACCAGGTGGAACGCGCGCTCCTCCCGGGCGGCCTCGGCGATCATGTCGACCAGCCGTCGCGCCGCCGCGTCGGCGAGCCCGTCCCCGTCCTCGTGGCGGAGGATCTCCGGTTCACTCATGGTTACTGTGCTCCGCTTCCAGCGAGCGACGACCCCAGCTGACGGGCGGCGCTCGCGTAGGTCTCGTCGGCGTCCAGACGGCGCAGTTCCTCGGCCAGCGCCATGGCCGCTCCGCGCCGCTCCAGCGCCACGGTCTGGTCCGGCTGCCCCGGCCGCGACAGCGTGGCCACCCGCCCGTCCAACCGGGACAGGGCGACGTCCCCGTGGTCGGTGGTCAGCCGGACCTCGGTCAGTCCCGGCCCGTCGGAGACGGCGCGCTCCACGGTCACCGCCAGCCGGTCGGTCAGCCAGGCCGCCATGAGGTCGGCGCTCGGGTAGTGCTCCTCGGCGGTCACCCTCGCCGAGGTCACCCACCCGCACGGCTGGTCCATGGCGCTGGCCAGCAGCGACCGCCACGGCGTCAACCGGGTCCAGGACAGGTCGGTGTCGCCCGGGGTGTAGTGCTCGATCCGCTCCTGCAGATCCCGCAGCGGGTCCGGGGCCCGCAGCGCGTCGGTGATGCGCCGCTGGGCCAGCCGTCCCACGGGGTCCGAACCCGGGTCGGTCGGGCCCACCCCGGGCCACCACGCCACGACCGGCGCGTCCGGCACCAGCAGCGGGGTGATCACGGAGTCGGGGTGCTCCCCCAGCGGGCCGTACAGCCGCAGCAGCACCGCCTCACCCGGACCGGACGTGCCCGGGCGGCGGATCTCGGCGTCGATCGTCGGCTCCGCGTGCGGGTCGCGCCGGATCAGGGCCACCACACGCGAGGGGTGCTCGCGCCCGGCCTCGGTGGCCGCGCGCACGGCGTCGTAGTGGTCGGCCTCGTCGGTGACGATGACCAGGGTGAGGACCATGTTCATGGCGCCGCCGCCGACGCTGTGCCGTTCGGCCATGAGCGCCTCGGTGATCGCCGCGGTCGTGGTCTGCGGCAGGTAGAGCGTCATCGGCGGTTCCCTCCGGTCACTCCGGCGTGGTCGTGGTCGGTCACGGGCGCCGCCACTGGCGGCCGTCCCTGGCGAGCAGGGCCTCACCCGACTCCGGCCCCCAGGTGCCGGAGCCGTACTGTTCGGGCTGGCCGGACTTGGCCCAGAACTCCTCGACCGGGTCCAGGATGCGCCAGGACAGCTCGACCTCCTCCTGTCGGGGGAACAGCGGCGGGTCGCCGATGAGCACGTCCAGGATGAGCCGCTCGTAGGCCTCGGGGCTGGCCTCGGTGAAGGACTGGCCGTAGGTGAAGTCCATGCTGACGTCGCGCACCTCCATGCTGGCGCCGGGCACCTTGGACCCGAAGCGCAGCGTCACCCCCTCGTCGGGTTGGATGCGCAGGACCAGGGCGTTCTGCCCCAGTTCGGTGATGTCGGTGCGGGGGAACAGCTGCTGCGGCGCCCCCTGGAACACCAGCGCCACCTCCGTGACGCGCCGCCCCAGCCGTTTGCCCGTGCGCAGGTAGAACGGCACCCCCGACCAGCGGCGGGTGTGGACCATGAGCTTGAGGGCCGCGTAGGTCTCGGTCTCGGAGTCGGACGGGATGCCGTCCTCCTCCAGGTAGCCGCGCACCGCCGCGCCGCCCTGCCATCCGGCGGCGTACTGGCCGCGCGCGGTCCCGGTGGCCAGGTCCTCGGGCAGTGAGACCGCCGACAGGGCCTTCTCCTTCTCCGCGCGGATCGCGTCCGCGTCGTGGGAGACCGGCTCCTCCATGGCGACCAGGGCCAGCAGTTGGAGCAGGTGGTTCTGGATGACGTCGCGGGCGGCGCCGATCCCGTCGTAGTAGCCCGCCCGGCCGCCCACACCGATGTCCTCGGCCATGGTGATCTGCACGTGGTCCACGTAGCTGCGGTTCCACAGCGGCTCGAACAGGGTGTTGGCGAAGCGCAGCGCCAGGATGTTCTGGACGGTCTCCTTGCCCAGGTAGTGGTCGATGCGGAACACCGACGACGGCGGGAACACGTCGTCCACGACCGTGTTGAGGTCCCGGGCGCTGTCCAGGTCGTGGCCGAAGGGCTTCTCGATCACCACCCGCCGCCACGGCGTGCTCCCCCCGGGCCCCTCGCCCTCCCTGGCCTCGGCCAGGCCGGACCGCTTGAGCTGGGTGACCACGGTCGGGAACAGCTTGGGCGGCAGCGACAGGTAGAAGGCGTAGTTGCCGCCCGTGCCGCGCCGGGCGTCCAGCTCGCGCACCGTGTCGGCCAGGCGGTCGAACGCGTCGTCGTCGCCGAGGTCGCCCTGGACGAAGCGGATGCCCTCGCTCAGCTGGCGCCACACGTCCTCACGGAACGGTGTGCGCGCGTGGGCGCGGACCGCCTCGTGCGCCTGGGCCGCGAAGTCCTGGTGCTCCCAGTCGCGGCGGGCGAAACCCACCAGGCCGAACCCCGGGGGGAGCATGCCCCGGTTCGCGAGGTCGTAGATGGCGGGCAGTAGTTTCTTGCGCGCCAGGTCGCCCGTGACGCCGAACAGCACCAGCACACTGGGCCCGGCGATGCGGGGCAGACGGCGGTCCTGGGCGTCGCGGAGCGGGTTGGGTACCGCTCCGGGCATCACCGGTTCTTTCACGGGGTCTCGTCCTTCTGTCGAGAGTGGCCGGTGGAGGGTGGCTGGGCACCCGAGCCCCCGCCCGGGTGGGGCGGGGGCTCGGGCCGGGCGCCCCGGCCGGTGGACCGGAGCGCCCCTGGTCACTGACGGAACCGCCTCGCCCGCGGGACGGCTCCGCGCGGCTGGCCGGAGCTCAGGAGGCCTGGTCGAGCTTGGCGGACAGGCCGCCCAGCAGGCTCTCCCAGGAGTCGACGAACTTGCTCACGCCCTCGTCCTCCAGGACCCCGAACACCTCGGTGAGGTTGACGCCCACGCCCTCCAGCGCGGCGAAGTCGGCCTCGGCCTGCTCGTAGGTCCCCAGGATGGTGTTGCCGGTGACGACCGCGTGGTCGGCGGTGGCGTCCAGGGTGGCCTGCGGCATCGTGTTCACGGTGTCGCGCGCGACCAGGTCGGTGACGTAGCGGGTGTCCTCGTAGGCGGGGTCCTTCACACCGGTGGAGGCCCACAGCGGGCGCTGCGGCGTGGCGCCCAGGTCGGCCAGGGCCTTCCACTCGCGGGAGGAGAAGACCTCCTCGTGCTCCTGGTAGGCCAGCCGTGCGTTGGCGACGGCGGCACGGCCGCGCAGGGCCTTGGCCTCGTCGGTGCCGACGGCGTCCAGGCGCCGGTCGACCTCGGTGTCGACACGGCTGACGAAGAACGAGGCCACGGACTGGATCCGGGACAGGTCGTGGCCGTTGACGCGGGCCAGTTCCATACCGGCCAGGAACGCGTCCATCACCTGGCGGTAGCGCTCCAGGGAGAAGATCAGCGTGACGTTCACGCTGATACCCAGGCCCAGCACGCGCGTGATGGCGGGCAGGCCCTCGGCGGTGGCCGGGATCTTGATCATCAGGTTGGGGCGGTCGACCAGCCACCACAGGGCCTTGGCCTCGGCGACGGTGCGCTCGGTGTCGCGGGCCAGACGGGGGTCGACCTCCAGGGAGACCCGGCCGTCGACGCGGTCGGTGGAGTCGTAGACCGGGCGCAGGGTGTCGGCGGCCCAGCGGATGTCGTAGGCGGTGAGCAGGCGGACGGCCTCGTCGACCGACACGCCGCGCGCGGCCAGTTCGCGCACCTGCTCGTCGTAGGCGTCGCCCTCGGCGAGCGCCTTGTCGAAGATCGTCGGGTTGGAGGTCACGCCCGTCACGTGGTGGGTGGACATCAGGGCGGCCAGGTTGCCGGTGCGCAGCCGCTCACGGCTGATGTCGTCCAGCCAGACGGACACGCCCGCGTCGGAGAGGGCCTTCAGTGGTGTGTGGCTCATGGTGTCTCGTGCCTTCCTCATGGGCGTCTGGCGCCCGGTACACACAGGGAGCGGGCCCCGCGCCGGGTCTCGGCGCGGGGCCCGCGACGTCATCGTCCGGCCTTGGCGGCGCTGTCGCGGACCGCCGCGACCACGGCCTCGGAGGTGAGGCCGAACTTCTCGTACAGGGTCTGGTAGGGCGCGGAGGCACCGAAGTGCTCCAGACTGACCGACTCGCCCGCGTCGCCGACGTAGGCGCGCCAGCCCATCGCGATCCCGGCCTCGACCGACACGCGGGTGCGCACGGAGGAGGGCAGGACGCTCTCGCGGTACTCCTCGCTCTCGGCCTCGAACCACTCCACGCAGGGCATGGAGACCACGCGCGTGGGCGTGCCCGCCGCCTCCAGCTCCTCGCGGGCGGCGAGGGCGATCGGCACCTCGCTGCCGGTGGCGATGATGATCGCCTCCGGGGTGCCGCCCGCCGCCTCGGCGAGGACGTAGCCGCCCCGGGCCGCGTCCTCGGCGGGCGCGTACTCGGTGCGGTCCAGGACCGGCAGGTTCTGGCGCGTCAGGGCGAGCGCCGCCGGGCGGTCGGTGGTCTCCAGGACCTTGCGCCACACGACCGCGGTCTCGTTGGCGTCGGCCGGGCGGACGACGTCGAGGCCGGGGATGGCGCGCAGCGACCACAGGTGCTCGACCGGCTGGTGGGTGGGGCCGTCCTCGCCCAGGCCGATGGAGTCGTGCGTCCACACGTAGGTGACCGGCAGCTTCATCAGCGCGGCGAGCCGGACGGCGGGGCGCATGTAGTCGCTGAACACCAGGAACGTGCCGCCGTAGGGGCGGGTCGGACCGTGCAGGGCGATGCCGTTGAGGATCGAGCCCATGCCGTGCTCGCGCACACCGAAGTGCAGCACGCGGCCGTAGGGGTTGCCCGGGAACATGGTGCTGGCCCGGTCGAAGGGCAGGAAGGAGGGCTCGCCCTTGGGCGTGGTGTTGTTGGACCCCGCCAGGTCGGAGGAGCCACCCCACAGCTCGGGCAGGACCGGGGCGACGGCGCCGAGCACCTCGCCGCTGGCCTTGCGGGTGGCCATGCCCTTCTCGCTGGCCTCGAAGACGGGCAGGCTCTCCTCCCAGCCCGCGGGCAGCTTGCCGGACTGGAGCCGGTCGAAGAGGTCGCCGTGCTCTCCGGCGCTGCGGCGCCAGGCCTGGAAGGCGTCCTCCCACTCGGTGCGCGCCTGGCGGCCCCGGTCCAGGGCGCGGCGGGTGTGCTCGACGACGGCGTCCTCGACCGCGAAGGGCTCGTCGGGCAGGCCCATGATCTCCTTGGTGGCGGAGATCTCGGCGGTGCCGATGGCGGCGCCGTGGATGGCACCGGTGTTCTGCTTGTTGGGCGCGGGCCAGCCGATGATGGTGCGCAGGCGGATGAAGGTGGGCCGGTCGGTCTCGGCCTTGCCCCGCTGGACGGCCTCGTGCAGGGCGTGGACGTCCTCGGTGTACTCGCCGGAGGCGGCCCAGTCGACCTCCTCCACGTGCCAGCCGTAGGCGCGGTAGCGCTCGGCGACGTCCTCGGTGTGCGCGACGCGGGTGTCGTCCTCGATGGAGATCCGGTTGTCGTCCCAGATTACGATGAGGTTGCCCAGCCGCTGGGTCCCGGCGAGCGCGCTGGCCTCGTGGCTGACGCCCTCCTGGACGTCACCGTCGGAGCAGATGGCGTAGACGTGGTGGTCGAAGGGGCTGGCGCCGGGGCCGGCCTCGGGGTTGAACAGGCCGCGCTCGCGGCGTGCGGCCATGGCCATGCCGACCGCGTTGCCGATGCCCTGGCCCAGCGGGCCGGTGGTGGTCTCCACGCCCGCGGTGTGCCCGAACTCGGGGTGGCCGGGGGTGCGGCTGCCCCACTGGCGCAGCGCCTTGAGGTCGTCCAGACCCAGGTCGTATCCGGCGAGGTAGAGCTGGATGTAGAGGGTGAGGCTGGAGTGGCCGCAGGAGAGCACGAAACGGTCGCGGCCCACCCACTCGGGGGCGGTCGGGTCGTGCCGCATGACCTTCTGGAACAGGAGGTAGGCGGCGGGCGCGAGGCTCATGGCGGTGCCGGGGTGTCCGTTACCCGACTTCTCGACCGCGTCCATGGCCAGGGCGCGGACGGTGTCGACGGCGCGGAGGTCGAGGTCCGACCACTCAAGTTCGTGCGGCGTGTGGGCGTTCACGGACTTTCGTTCTCCTTCTCGGGCACCCGTTGGGCACGGTGTGCGCAAGGTTGTTGGCGTACTGTCGCCGGGGCACCGTCGGTGTCCGGCGCGGCCCGCCGGAAGGCGGGGCCGAGGACCTGGCCGGGGTGAACCACCCCGGGTACCGGGGCGGGGCGTGCGGTGCCCCGCGAGGTCACCCAGTGCAACGGTCGAGGCGGCCGAGGGAATCCCGACAGGTTCGGCCAACTGCGAGCCTATCGTCCGCAACCGGGGGCGGCGTTGTCCAACACCTCCTATGACCCACGGGTGACCGACGGCTTCGGAGTGGAGGCCGCTCCTTCGGCCCGTGCCCGCGCTCCTGGGCGCCCGTCGTGCGGAGCGTGGCACGCTGGCGGCGTGCACGGGCGTGTGCGACCCTGCTTACACCTGGTGGGCCCCCGCCGCCAGGTGCGGCGTGGACCTGGGGCTTTCCGTTGCCCGGGGGGTCGTCCCCGGGGTCCGCGAGGAAGTACTACAGTATGTCGTTGACGGGGTTTCCGCCGATCCAGACGCTTTGTCGGTCCGTTCGACCCCGCATGGCGAGCAGTGTCGAGACCCTTAGACTTGTCGAGGTATCCGCGTGTCCGAAACCGAGCCGGTACCCCACCAGGGGACGCCCGTGAGCCGACCGGGGGCACGGTGCTGATGGCCCTCGCCGACCGTTCCCCGCACCCGGGCGCCACCGACACCGCCGCTCCCCGGGCCCCCCGCAAGGCCCCCTTCGGCGACCACGTGCGCGCCTACGTCGCCCTCTCCAAACCCCGCGTCATCGAGCTGCTGCTCATCACCACCATCCCCGTGATGTTCGTGGCCGCCGGAGGCGTCCCACCGCTGTGGACCGCGGTGGCGACCCTGCTGTTCGGCACCATGTCGGCGGCCAGCGCGAACGCGATGAACTGCTACATCGACCGCGACATCGACCGTGAGATGCGTCGCACCCGCCAGCGTCCGGGCGCGATGGACCTGGTCACCCCGCGCGGCGCCCTCACCTACGGGCTGGTGCTCGCCGTCGGCTCCACCGCCGGCTTCGCCCTCCTGGTCAACTGGCTCTCCGCCGCGCTGTCGGTCTTCGCGATCCTCTTCTACATCTTCGTCTACACGATGCTGCTCAAGCGGCGCACCGCGCAGAACGTCGTGTGGGGCGGTATCGCCGGCTGCATGCCGGTCCTCATCGGGTGGGCGGCCGTCACCAACGGGCTGTCGTGGGCGCCGTTCGTGCTCTTCCTCGTGGTGTTCTTCTGGACGCCCCCGCACACATGGGCGCTGGCCATGCGCTACCGCGAGGACTACGCGGCGGCCAACGTGCCGATGCTGCCCGTGGTCGCCTCCGACCGCCGGGTGCTGCTGGAGTGCGTGCTCTACAGCTGGGCCACCGTGGTCGTGTCGCTGGTCTTCTGGCCGGTGGCGGGTACCACCTGGTTCTACGGGGCGGTCGCCCTCGTGCTCGGTGCGCTCCTGGTGGTCCAGGCGCACCGCCTGCTGAGCCGCTCGATGGCCGGGGTGACCGGGGCCAAGCTCAGGACGATGGGCTTCTTCCACCTGTCCAACGCCTATCTGGCGCTGCTGTTCGTGGCGGTCACGGTCGACCCGCTGGTCGCCAACCTGCTGGGCTGATCCGGCCGCGGCACGGTGGTGGCGGCGTCCCCTGAGGGGCGCCGCCACACACGTTCTCCGGGGGCCGCCCGGCCGGGGTCCCCGGGAGGCCGCGGACGGCCCGTCCCCGCGGACGGGCGGGTCAGCTCCCCGCGGGCACCCGGCGCAGGCCGCGCGACCAGGACAGGACGGCGGCCCACACCACCAGGCCGGTCAGGACCAGCGCGGTGGGCACGTGGGCCTGGAGCGGGCCGTAGCTGCCCATCGCCGCCTGGCCGAAGCCCAGGGCGAAGGCGACCAGGCTCACCGCCAGCACCGTCCTGGGCGCCTCCGGTCCGCGCCCGGTCCCCGACCACACCCACCACGCGGCCAGGACCTGGGCGCCCGCGGCCAGGTGCACCCCGAAGGCGCCGTAGTAGTGCAGGGGCAGCGCCCCGGTGTTGAAGGTCACCAGCTGTCCGGCGGTGGCGCCCTCCCACAGCACCGCCGCCAGGTGCAGCAGGACCGCGGCCCGCAGTGCCCACAGGGCGGTCGGTGGGGGAGTGGTGGTCGTGTTCATGTCTGGCCTTCCGGTCTGGGGCGGGTGAAGGGTTCTCCGGAGGGGCGGATCGCAACACCACGATCTTGCCGCATCCGGCGGCACCGCGGGAGATCAGCGGCGATGCCCGCGGACGGCGGCGCGGCCCGTCCCCCGGTCCGGATACGATCAGTGCCCATGCCCCGTCTCGACAGCAAGGCCATCCTCCAGGGCCGGCGCTCCCGCTACTCGCTCACCCTGATCGTGGGCATCACGGTCAGCGTGGTGTGCCTGGTCGGCATGCTCGTGTACCTGTGGCTGCTGGCCATGGCGGGCGGCGCGGCCGCCGGTATCGACGGGGCCGTGGGCTTCGCGGTCAGCCTGGTCGCCGCGGTCATCCCGGTGACCGTCCTCGTGCCGCTCATCCTCATGCTGGACCGGTTCGAACCCGAACCCGGCTGGGTGCTGTTCTTCGCCTTCGTCTGGGGCGCGGGTGTCGCCGTGGTGGCCTCGCTCCTGCTCAACACCTGGGGTATGAACAACCTCACCGTCCCGCTGTACGGCCGTGACCTGGGCGACTACCTCGCCACCTCGGTGGTGGCACCGGTGGTCGAGGAGAGCGCCAAGGGCGCCGTGCTGCTCATCCTCCTGTGGCGCCGCCGGCACGAGATCGACACCTTCACCGACGGGGTGATCTACGGGGCGATGGTCGCCACCGGCTTCGCCTTCACCGAGAACGTCCTGTACTTCCTCAGCGCGTTCTTCGACGACACCCTGGTGGCCACCTTCGCCATCCGCGGACTGGTCGCCCCCTTCGGCCACCCCATCTACACCGCGATGATCGGCATCGGCGTCGCCTACGCGGCCATGAACACGGGCCCCGTCCGCCTGTTCGCGCCCGTGGCCGGGTGGGGGATCGCGGTCGTCCTGCACGGTATGTGGAACGCCTCGACGCGCTTCGGCTGGCTGGGGCTCGGTGCCGCCTACCTCGTGCTCTTCCTCGTGCTGCTCTGCCTCCTGGCCACGGCGGTGCGCGACCGCCACGCCCAGATCAGCGCCATCGCCCGCTACCTGCCCCGGTACGTCCCCACCGGACTGGTGACGCCGGCCGACGTCGTCATGCTCGGCACCATGGGCGGACGGCGCCAGGCCCGTGAGTGGGCGGCGCGCAACGCGGGCCGCCGCGGACGCAGGGCGATGAAGGAGTACCAGTTGGCCGCGACCGAGCTCGCGCTCCTGCACAAGAAGCTGGACGCCGGCCTGCCGCGTGAGGACTGGAAGGTCCGCAGGGACTCGTTCCTGGCGCTCATGCACGTGGCGCGCGACACCTTCCTGGGACGGGTGCCGCAGCCGGTGACCCCCGGCTGGGCGGAGAGCCCGACGGACTCCGGCTTCCTACGCAGGTCGGACTTCGCGCACGTCATCGCCCAGGCGCGGGCTCAGCAGGACTACGTTCCCCGGCACGGTCAGCCTCCGGTCCGGTGAGCGCCTCGCCGGCCGGGACGAGCCGTGTGGTGGAGAAGTACAGGCGGCAGACCGCGATCCAGGTCAGGGTCGAACCGAGCACGTGCAGCACCACCAGGCCCTCGGGAAGCGCCAGCGCGTACTGCGTGTAGCCCAGCGCCCCCTGGAGGACCACGACCGCGACCAGGGCGACGGCGCTCATCCTGACGGGGCGCCGCGCGCCGCCGCGGACCGCGATGACGGCGGCCAGGACCGCTGCGGCCAGGGTCAGCCAGGCCAGGGCGGAGTGCACCCGGGTGACCGCGCTCAGGACCAGCTCCCAGCGGGGCGCCTCGGCGTCGCCGCCGTGCGGGCCGGTGCCGGTGACGACGGTTCCGGCGACCAGCAGCAGGAACCCGATCACCACCAGGCCGACGCTCAGCGCGTGCAGCATCGGGCCGACCGACACCCGGGGCGTCCCCTCGGGCTCCTGGCAGCGCACGTAGAGCGCCACGGCCAGGAAGGTCACCACCATGGACAGCAGGAAGTGCGTGGCGACCGCGGCCGGGTGCAGGTCGGTCCACACGGTGATGCCGCCGACCACCCCCTGGCCGAGGACGCCGAACGGGATGATCACCGCCAGGCGGGTCAGGTCGCGGCGCCGGGGGCGTGAGCGCAGGACGGCCAGGAGGGTGATGACCCCGACCGCGAGCACGACGAACGTGAGCGTGCGGTTGCCGAACTCGATCGCCGCGTTGAGCGCCGGGTGGTCGCCGCCGCTGGGGACGAAGCTGTCGGGCGTGCACCGCGGCCACTCCGAGCAGCCGAGCCCGGAGGAGGTGACGCGTACCGTGGCGCCGGTGACGGCGATCCCGGCGTTGACCACGACGTTGCCCAGCGCCCAGGCGCGCAGTGACCGCGGGGTCGGTGTCCAGATGGTGCGGGCCAGCAGGACGAGTACCAGGACCCCCACGGCGGCGACGGCGATCTGCCAGGCCCACAGCGGGGCGCCGAGGATGTCGATGGTCTCCGTCGCCAGTACGGGGAGCGGGGGCGGGGCCGTGGTCGCGGTGGCCGGGAGCGCAAGCATACGACAGAGCGTAGTACATGGTCCGGGCCTCCGGTGCGCACCCCCGCCCAGTGGCGCGACCTGCGTCGATACCGCTCGTCCGAGCGCTCACGTGTGACATGTCGTGACGCACACGGCTCCGCCCGGGGCGTGGGGGAGCCCTACCCCTCCTGGCGCGGCGGCGAGGGGGAGGAGCCGACTCCCCGTCCGGTGTCACCCCGCCGGGCCGACGTGCGCGTCGCTCCGGCGCTGGCCGCGATGACGCAGGCCACCGCGATCCACTGCCACACGGTGAGCAGTTCGCCCAGCAGCACGAGTCCCACGAGCGCGGCGGCGGCCGGCTGCAGGCTCATCAGGACGCCGAACACGCGCGGGGGCATCCTGCGCAGGGCGGTGAGCTCCAGCGAGTAGGGCACCACGGACGAGAGGACGCCGACCGCCAGGCCGAACAGGAGCAGACGCCAGTCCAGCAGCGCGGTGCCGCCCTGGGCCACGCCCACGGGCGCCAGGAGCACGACACCGACGACGCTGGCGACCGCCAGCCCCGACGCACCGCTGAACCGCTGGCCCGTGGCCGCGCTCAGCAGGATGTAGCCCGCCCACGCCGTGGCGGCCAGCACGGCGAACACGATGCCCCACACGTCCATGGACCCCGACTCCAGGCCGAGCGCGACCACGCCCAGCCCGGCCAGCGCGGCCCACAGCAGGTCGACGCGGCGGCGGGAGCCGAGGATCGCGATGGTCAGCGGCCCCAGGTACTCGATGGTCACCGCGATCCCCAGCGGAATCCGGGCGAAGGCCTGGTAGATGAAGAAGTTCATCATCGCCAGCGCCACGCCGTAGCCCACGACCACCGTCCAGTCGGTGCGGTCGTGCCCGCGCAGGGCGGGCCGCGCCACGAGGACGAGCAGGACCGCGGAGGTCAGCAGCCGCAGCCAGACCACGGCCGCGGGGGGAAGCACCTCGAACAGGTTCTTGGCCACCCCCGCGCCGATCTGCACGGAGGAGATGCTGACCAGGACCAACCAGACCGGTGGCACGGACGCCACCGCGGTGCGCGGGGAGAGGCCCGCACGACCCGACGAGGAGTTCATGGTCGGTCATCCTACGTTTTCGGGGTCCCTCCGGTCGACGGACGTCCCCCTGCCGGCGCTCCTCCGGCCGCGCGCCCGCCCGCCTCCCGTACGGCCTTCCGGTGCGACCAGGGCGACCAGCAGCAACGACCAGGCCACGACCACCAGGCCCGGCTGGAGCAGCGTCATGACCAGCCCGTACACCGTGCGTTCCGCCTGGTCGGCGAGGAGCTGCGCGCCGATCCACAGGTACGGCAGCGCCGCGGCGGCCAGGTTGGTCGCCAGCGCGGCCCAGGCGAGGCCGCGCCGGGCCGGACGCCGCCACAACAGGAGGGACCCGCCCGCGACGAGCAGGAACAGTGGCGGCCCGAGGTGGCGGACGGCGATGAACCAGGGAACTCCGATGGCCTCCATGGCGGCCGACACTATCGGGAACCGTGCGAGGGGTGTGCCGACCGGCCAACATGCGCGAATCGGTGCATGTGGTGTGAAATAGTCCGGAGCCGTCGCCGAGACGGCCCCTTCCCGCCGCCTTGGAGCCCCCACGCATGTCCCCTCGAACCGACACCCCGCCCGAGCGACACGTCCCCCGTTGGCCGATCGCGGTCGGCGCGGTGGCGCTCGTCCTGGTCGTCATCATCGCCGGGTACACCGGCGGCCTCCTGTTCCCGGGAGGGCAGCCGGAGGGGGAGCCGGAGATGACCGTGGCCTCGGGCATCCTCGTCGAGCCGCCGGGCGCCCCGGAGCCGGAGCCCACCGAGGAGCCGAGCGAGGAACCCTCAGCCGAACCCACCCACCCGGCGGGCCTGGAACCCGGGGTCGTCTACGTCCTCCAGAACGTCCACGGCGGCCGCGTCATGGACGTCGCCCAGGCGGCCACGGCCAACGGGGCCCCCGTGCACCTGTGGGACCGGCACGACGGAGACAACCAGCAGTGGCGCTTCGTTCCCGTGGAGGGCGGGTTCTACGAGATCGAGGCCGTCGGCGCCAACAAGCTCCTGGAGATCCCCACCGGCCCGGACGCGGGCCCCGGCGCGTCCCTGCTCACCCGGACCGGGCAGCCCAACCAGCAGTGGTCCCTGATCGAGGCGGGGGCCGGGGTGGTCCGCATCGTCAACCGCGCGACCGGTCAGGCCCTGGAGGGCCAGGGCGGAGCTCCGGACAACGGCACGCTGGTCAGCCAGGCGGGCGACGGGGGCCAGGCCCACCAGCAGTGGCGGCTGCTCCCCCTGGCCTGAGCGGCCGGACGCCCCGGGGTTCGTCGTCCGGGCGTCGGCGGGGTGCCGCACGAGGAGGCGGGCCGCGTGGCGGGGTACGGGCGTCAGGCGCGGCCGAGGAGGAGGCGTCCCTGCCTCCGGTACACCCGAACACGGTCCGAGGCGCGGCGAAGGACCGGGACGGACACCGCCTACTCCCAGCGGAACAGGCGGCTCGCCAGCAGGGCACCCGCCGCGGTCCACACGGCCAGCACCGCGAAGGCGGCCGCGCCGGGCAGTGAGCCCTCGACCAGCACCGCTCGCAGACCGGAGGTGAGCGCGGTGATCGGCAGGGCCGCGACCGCCTGCTCCAACGGACCCGGGAAGCTGCTGGTCGGGAAGAGCACGCCGCCCAGACCCAGCATGAGCACGTAGACCAGGTTGGCCCCGGCCAGCGTGGCCTCCGCGCGCAGGGTCCCCGCCATCAGCAGCGCCAGTGAGCTGAACGCGGCCGTGGCCAGCAGCAGCAGGGCCAGCACGGCCACCGCCCCGGCCGGGTCCAGGGACGGCGACCAGCCCAGCAGCAGAGCCACCGCGCACAGCACCGTCACCTGGATCGCCTGCACGCCGAGTACGGCCAGGGTCTTGGCGGCCAGTAGTCCCAGGCGCGACAGCGGGGTCGCGCCCAAGCGCTTGAGCACTCCGTAGCGTCGCTCGAAGCCCGTCCCGATGGCCAGGCCGGTGAACGACGTCGACATGACCGCCAGCGCCAGCACGCCGGGCGTGAGCGCGTCGACCCGGGCTCCCTCGCCCACGTCCAGGACGGAGGTGAGGCTGAAGCCCACGAGCAGCAGGACCGGGATGACCATGGTCAGCAGGAACTGCTCGCCGTGCCGCAGCATGATCCGCAGTTCCATCCCCGCCTGTGCGGCGACCATCCGCCAGGCCGGGGCGGCCTCCGGATCGGGGCGGAACAGGTCGGCGTCGCCGTCGGCGGAGCGGCCCGCGGGTGCGGCCGTGGTGCTGGAGGTGTGCTCGGTCATCAGTCGCGCAGTTCCCGGCCGGTGAGTTCGAGGAAGACGTCTTCGAGGGTACGCCGCCGGACGCGCAGGTCCTCGGCGAGGATCCCGGCCGAGGCGCACCAGGCGGTGACCGTGGCCAGGAACTCCGGTCCCAGGGCGTCGGGGTCGTCGGTGGTGACCACGTACTCGGTCCCGCCGCCCACCGCGGTCGCGGACCCGACCCGGCTGCCCTCGGGCAGGGCGGCCCGCAGCGCTTCGGCGTCCAGCGGCCGGGCGGTGGAGAAGCGCACCTCGCGACGGTCGCCGGTCAGTTCGCGGGGGCTTCCCTCGGCGACCACGGAGCCCCGGTCGACGACGGTCACGCGGTCGGCCAGCCGTTCGGCCTCGTCCATGTGGTGGGTGGTGAGGATCACCGCGACCCCGGCCGCCCGCAGGGAGGCCACGAGGTCCCAGGTGGCCATGCGCGCCTGCGGGTCCAGCCCGGCGGTCGGCTCGTCGAGGAAGACCAGTTCGGGGCGGCCGACCACGGCGCAGGCCAGGGAGAGGCGCTGCTGCTGGCCCCCGGAGAGGCGTCGGAACGGGGTGGCGGCGGCCGAGGTCAGTCCGAGGCGCTCCAGCAGGAGGCCGGGGTCGATCGGCCGCGCGTGGAAGGAGGCCATCAGCCGCAGCCACTCGCCGGCGCGGGCACCGGTGGGGACGCCGCCCGCCTGGGGCATCACGCCCACCCGGGGCTTGAGCGCCGCGGCGTCGGTGACCGGGTCCCTGCCCAGTACGCGCACCCGTCCGCCGTCGGCGCGGCGGAACCCCTCGCAGATCTCGATGGTGCTCGTCTTGCCCGCGCCGTTGGGGCCGAGCAGTGCCGTGACCGCGCCCCTGCGCGCGGTGAACGTGAGGTCGGTGACTGCGGTGGTGGTGCCGTAGCGCTTGACCAGGTCGACGACCTCGACCGCGGCTGTGTCCATGGGCCATGAGTCTACGTGCGGCCCGGCGGGGCGGGTCACCGGCCCGGCGCGGGGGGTCGCGCGCGGAGCGCGGGTCGGGGCCCGGAGTCGTCCACATCGCGGTCAAGTGTCTCACCATGTGGGAAGTCGGGCCGCCGCGACGCTTTTCGGCGCCGTGGCGCGCCGATGGCCGTCGGGTGAATTCGCTGTTAGGCAAGGCTGACCTTCGTGACGAAGGGCATGAATGCGGGTTTGCCTACGCGGACTTATTTAGGCCACACTGATGTTGTCTAAAACACGAGCGGCGTCCGGAGAAGGGAGGGGAGCACTGTGTCCGACGTGTCCAGTGTGCCCCGCCCGATGTCCGGTCCCGACCGCGGGGGCGAGAACGGCACCCGCGCGCGGGTGGCGCGGCTCATCCTCGAACAGGGTCCGATCACCGCCTCCTCGCTGGGGGAGCGGCTCGGGCTCACCCCGGCGGCCATCCGCCGTCACCTCGACAACCTGACCAGCGAGGGCATGGTCGAGGCCCGTGACGCGCGACCCGTCGGCGGACGCCGGCGCAGGGGTCGCCCGGCACGAGTCTTCGCCATCACCGAGGCCGGGCGGGACGCCTTCGTCCACGCCTACGACGACCTCGCCTCCAGCGCGCTCCGCTTCCTGGCGGAGACCGCCGGCCCCGAGGCCGTCGGCGAGTTCGCCCAGCGTCAGGTCGCCGACCTGGAGAGGCGCTACAGGCCCCAGCTCGACGCGGTTCCTCCCGAACAGCGCGTCCGGCTCCTGGCCGAGGCCCTGTCCAACGACGGCTACGCCGCCACCGCGGGCCGGGCGCCCGCACCCGGGGGCGGCGACCAGCTGTGCCAGCACCACTGCCCCGTCGCCCACGTCGCCGCCGAGTTCCCGCAGCTCTGCGAGGCCGAGATCGAGGCCTTCTCGCGGCTTCTGGGCACCCCGGTGCGCCGGTTGGCCACCATCGCCCACGGAGACGGTGTGTGCACCACGCACGTCACCCCCAGGGGGGACGACGGCACCCCCGCGACCAACGCCGTCCGCCAGGGGGCGGGCGGTCCGGAACACCACAAGGACGTCTGAGTCCAGGAGGAGTCCGCGCATGACGTCTATCGCGCACCCCGAGCTCGAAGGGCTCGGCAACTACGAGTACGGCTGGGCCGACTCCGACGAGGCCGGGTCGAAGGCCCGTCGCGGTCTCAACGAAGAGGTCGTTCGCGACATCTCCGACAAGAAGGACGAGCCGGAGTGGATGACCAAGCTCCGTCTCAAGTCCCTGCGGCTCTTCGACAAGAAGCCCATGCCCAACTGGGGCGCGGACCTGTCGGGGATCGACTTCGACAAGATCAAGTACTTCGTGCGGTCCACGGAGAAGCAGGCGGCCTCCTGGGAGGACCTGCCCGAGGACATCAAGAACACCTACGACAAGCTGGGCATCCCCGAGGCCGAGAAGCAGCGCCTCGTGGCCGGCGTCGCCGCGCAGTACGAGTCCGAGGTCGTCTACCACCAGATCCGTGAGGACCTGGAGGAGCAGGGTGTCATCTTCCTGGACACCGACACCGCCCTCAAGGAGCACCCGGAGATCTTCGAGGAGTACTTCGGCTCGGTGATCCCGCCCGGCGACAACAAGTTCGCCGCGCTCAACACCGCGGTGTGGAGCGGCGGATCCTTCATCTACGTGCCCAAGAACGTGCACGTGGAGATCCCGCTCCAGGCCTACTTCCGGATCAACACCGAGAACATGGGCCAGTTCGAGCGGACGCTGATCATCGTCGACGAGGGCGCCTACGTCCACTACGTCGAGGGCTGCACCGCGCCGATCTACAAGTCGGACTCGCTGCACTCCGCGGTCGTCGAGATCATCGTCAAGAAGAACGCGCGCTGCCGCTACACGACCATCCAGAACTGGTCGAACAACGTCTTCAACCTGGTCACCAAGCGCGCCGTCGCCGAAGAGGGCGCCACCATGGAGTGGATCGACGGCAACATCGGTTCCCAGGTCACCATGAAGTACCCGGCCGTCTACCTCATGGGCGAGCACGCCAAGGGCGAGACCCTGTCGATCGCCTTCGCGGGTGAGGGCCAGCACCAGGACACCGGTTCCAAGATGGTGCACTGCGCGCCCAACACCTCCTCCACCATCATCTCCAAGTCGGTGGCACGCGGCGGGGGCCGCGCCTCCTACCGGGGTCTGGTGCAGGTCCAGGAGGGCGCCGACCACGCCAAGTCCTCCGTCAAGTGCGACGCGCTGCTGATCGACACCATCAGCCGCTCGGACACCTACCCCTACAACGACCTGCGCGAGGACGACGCCGAACTCGCGCACGAGGCGACCGTCTCCAAGGTCAGTGAGGACCAGCTGTTCTACCTCATGAGCAGGGGGATGGACGAGGACGAGGCCATGGCGATGATCGTGCGCGGGTTCGTCGAGCCCATCGCGCGCGAGCTGCCCATGGAGTACGCGCTGGAACTGAACCGGCTGATCGAGCTTCAGATGGAAGGAGCGGTTGGTTAAGTTGACCAGCCCGAGCATCGAACCCAAGGCCCACAGTCACGGTCTCGGGGACATCCCGTTCTCCAAGTTGGCCACCCACGGGTCCTTCGACGTGAACGACTTCCCCGTCCCCAACGGCCGTGAGGAGGAGTGGCGCTTCACCCCGATCCGCCGCCTCAGGGGCCTGCACGACGGCAGTGCCGTCGCCGACGGCACCGACAAGCTCGACGTCGACGCCCCCGAGGGCGTCACGGTGGAGCGCGTCGGCCGCGACGACTCCCGCGTCGGCAAGGCGGGCTTCCCCGCGGACCGCGTGGTCGCCCAGGCGCACACCTCCTTCGAGGAGGCCACGGTCGTCACCGTCGCGCAGGGCAGGGCCCTGGACCGGCACGTGACCGTCAACCGCCAGGCCCAGGGCGGGACCCGCTTCGACCAGTACGTCATCGACGTCAAGCCGCTGGCCGAGGCGGTCGTCGTCCTCAACCAGACCGGTACCGGTGTGCGCGCGGGCAGCGTGGACGTCCACGTCGGCGAGGGTGCCCGCCTCACGCTGGTCAGCGTCCAGGACTGGGACGGCGACGCCGTCGACGTCACGCAGCACAACGCCCAGGTCGCCAAGGACGCCACGTTCAAGTCGATCGTGGTCACCCTGGGCGGCGACCTGGTCCGCCTCTCCCCGAAGGTGGCCTACACCGGACGGGGCGGCAACGCCGAGCTGCACGGCCTGTACTTCACGGGCGACGGTCAGCACCACGAGCACCGTTCGCTGATCGACCACAACCTGTCGCACACCCGTTCCCGGGTGGAGTACAAGGGTGCGCTCAGTGGCAAGGGCGCCCACGGTGTCTGGATCGGTGACGTGATCATCGGCGAGGGCACCACCGGCACGGACTCCTACGAGCACAACCGCAACCTCCAGCTCACCGACGACACCCGCGTGGACTCGGTACCCAACCTGGAGATCTTCACCGGTGAGGTGGAGGGCGCCGGGCACGCCGCCGCCAGCGGTCGCCTCGACGACATCCACCTGTTCTACCTGCGCTCGCGGGGGATCCCGGAGGACGAGGCGCGCCGCCTGGTCATCCGCGGCTACTTCCTGGAGCTCATCAACCGGATCCCGGTCGAGGAGCTGCGCGACGACATCATGGCCAAGGTCGAGCGGAAGCTGGCGGCCCATGAGTGAGACCAGGCAGTGGGTGAAGGTCGCCGAGCTCTCCGAGGTCCCCGAGGAGGGGGCCCTGGGGATCGAACTCGACGACCAGACCCCTCTGGCGCTGGTCCGCTCCGAGGGCGAGGTCTTCGCCGTGCGGGACGTGTGCTCGCACGCGGAGGTCCGCCTGTCGGAGGGTGAGGTCGAGGACGGCGCCATCGAGTGCTGGCTGCACGGCTCCTGCTTCGACCTGCGCTCGGGGGCGCCGATCAACCCGCCCGCCACCCAGCCGGTTCCCACCTACGACGTGAAGATCGACGGCGACGACGTGCTCGTGTCGCTGGATGAGAAGAATTCCTGAGGCTTGATATGACGAAGTTCGAAATCCGCGGTCTGCGTGCCGACGTCCTGATCGGAGAGGACGAGCGGCAGGAGATCCTCAAGGGTGTTGACCTGACCATCAACTCCGGTGAGACCCACGCCATCATGGGCCCCAACGGCTCGGGCAAGTCCACCCTCGCCTACGCGATCGCGGGCCACCCCCGCTACGAGATCACCGAGGGCGAGGTCCTGGTCGACGGCGAGAACATCCTGGAGATGAGCGTCGACGAGCGCGCCCGCGCCGGCGTCTTCCTGGCCATGCAGTACCCGGTCGAGGTCCCGGGCGTGTCCATGTCCAACTTCCTGCGCAGTTCCGTCACCGCGGTGCGCGGCGAGGCCCCCAAGCTCCGCCAGTTCTCCAAGGAGCTCCAGGGTGCGATGAAGGACCTGTCCATCGACCCGGCCTTCGCCGCCCGCGGCGTCAACGAGGGTTTCTCCGGCGGTGAGAAGAAGCGCCACGAGATCCTCCAGCTGGAGCTGCTCAAGCCGAAGGTCGCCATCCTGGACGAGACCGACTCCGGCCTGGACGTCGACGCGCTCAAGGTCGTGTCCGAGGGCGTCAACCGCGCCAAGGCCGGCGGCGAGATGGGCGTCATGCTCATCACCCACTACACCCGCATCCTCAACTACGTGAAGCCGGACTTCGTCCACGTCTTCGCGCAGGGCCGCGTCGCCGAGTCCGGTGGCCCGGAGCTGGCCGACGTCCTGGAGGCCGAGGGCTACGAGCGGTTCGTGAAGGCGGGCGCATAACCGTGACCCTCCGCGAGTTCGGTCGGCCCGAGGCGGGCCCGCTCGACACCCAGACGATCCGGAAGGACTTCGAGATCCTCTCCCGGACCGTCCGCGACGAGCGCCCCATGGTGTACCTCGACTCAGGGGCGACCTCCCAGAAGCCGAGACGGGTACTGGACGCCGAACGCGAGTTCTACGAGCGCCACAACGCGGCCGTGCACCGCGGCGCCCACCAACTCGCGGAGGAGGCGACCGACGCCTACGAGGCGGCCCGGGAGACCATCGCCCGGTTCGTCGGGGCGGTCCCCGGCGAGGTGGTGTTCACCAAGAACGCCACCGAGGCGATCAACCTCGTCGCCTACGCGATGAGCAACGCGGCCACGGCCGACGACGGGCTCCGCCGCTTCCAGGTGGGGCCCGGGGACGAGATCGTCGTCACCGAGATGGAGCACCACGCCAACCTGGTGCCCTGGCAGCAGTTGTGCCAGCGCACCGGGGCCACGCTGCGGTGGTTCCCGGTCACCGGGGAGGGCCGTCTGGACCTGTCCGGCCTGGACGAGCTGGTCAACGAGCGCACCCGCATGGTGGCCTTCGCCCACCAGTCCAACGTGCTGGGAACGGTCAACCCGGTGGCGCCCATCGTCGCCCGCGCCCGCGAGGTCGGTGCGCTGGTGCTGCTGGACGCCTGCCAGTCGGTCCCGCACATGCCGGTGGACGTCGCCGAGCTGGACGTGGACTTCCTGGCCTTCTCCGGGCACAAGATGCTCGGTCCCAACGGGATCGGCGTCCTGTGGGGCCGCAGGGAGCTGCTGGAGGCCATGCCGCCGTTCATCACCGGCGGGTCCATGATCGGCGTCGTGCACATGGAGTACTCCACCTGGGCCGAGCCGCCGCAGCGGTTCGAGGCCGGGGTGCCCATGGCGCCGCAGGCGGTCGGTCTGGCCGCGGCCTGTGACTACCTCAGCGAGGTGGGCATGGACCGGGTGGCCGAGCACGAGCACCGTCTCACCGAGTACGCACTGGAGCGGGTCGGCGCCATCGAGGGCGTGCGGATCGTCGGCCCCACCGAGGCCGTGGACCGCGGTGGAGCGGTGTCGTTCGTCGTGGACGGCATCCACCCCCACGACCTGGGGCAGGTCCTGGACGACCGGGGTGTGGAGGTGCGGGTGGGCCACCACTGCGCCTGGCCGCTGCACCGCAAGCTCGGTATCCCCGCGACCACGCGTGCGTCCTTCTACCTCTACAACACCCTGGAGGACGTGGACGCGCTCGCGGCGGCGATCCAGGACGCGCAGCGGTTCTTCGGAACCCGGCCCTGAAGCGAGGAACAGCCTGACCATGCAGTTGGACGCGATGTACCAGGAGATCATCCTGGACCACTACCGCAACCCCCACCACAAGGGGCTGCGGGATCCGCACAACGCGGAGGCGCACCACATCAACCCCACGTGCGGGGACGAGGTGACGCTCCGGGTTGCGCTGACCCCGGCGAACGGGGCGGCCCTCGACGAGGGGGCGATCGTCACCGACGTCTCCTACGAGGGCATGGGCTGCTCGATCAGCCAGGCCAGCACCTCGGTGCTGACCGACCTGCTGATCGGACGTACGGTCGCCGAGGGCATGCGCACCCTGGATGCCTTCACGGAGCTGATGCAGTCCAAGGGCCAGGGTGAGCCCGACGAGGACGTGCTGGAGGACGCGGTGGCGTTCGCCGGTGTGTCGAAGTACCCCGCGCGGGTCAAGTGCGCCCTGCTGGGGTGGATGGCCTGGAAGGACGCGGTGTCGAAGTCCCTGGAGAAGGAAGGCGCCCGATGAGCGAGAACGAGACGGCCAAGGCCGAGGGGGCGGAGGCCGCGGCCCCGCTGTCCCCGGAGGCCGAGCAGCTGGTCGAGGAGATCAGCGAGGCGCTCAAGGACGTGATCGACCCCGAGCTGGGCGTGAACGTCGTGGACCTGGGTCTGCTGTACGGGGTGAACGCCGACGCCGACGTCATCACCCTGGACATGACCCTGACCAGTGCGGCGTGCCCGCTGACCGACGTGATCGAGGACCAGGCCACCAGCGCCCTGGACGAGTTCGAGCGCGAGGTCAGGATCAACTGGGTCTGGATGCCGCCGTGGGGTCCGGACAAGATCACCGACGACGGGCGGGACCAGCTGCGCATGCTGGGCTTCAACGTCTGAGGGACGTTCCTGCAGGGGTGGGCCGGGACCCGGGGGGTCACCGGCCCACCCCTGTGCGCTGTGTCCTGGCCGCAGCGTCGGCCCGGACACCGCTCCCGGAACGGTCTCCCGGGGCGTCCTCGGTCAACGCGCGCGCTGGGTGACGATGATGCAGGCGAGTACCGCCACCGCTGTGACCGGTGCGCCGAGGGCGAGCGACTCACCCATGAACAGGACCGCCCACGTCAGGGTGAGCAGAGGTTGGGCGAGCTGGAGCTGGCTGCCCCGGGCGACGCCGATGGCGGCCATACCGCCGTACCAGACCGCGAACCCGCCGAACTGGCTGACGAGCACCAGGTAGGCCATGCCGCCCAGCGCCGTCGGGGTGACGCTCACGGGCTCCAGCGCAAGGGCGACCGCCGCCGCCGGGACGGCCGCGGGCAGGGAGAACACCAACGCCCAGGAGATGACCTGCCACCCGGGTGTCCGCGCGGCGAGGCGCCCGCCCTCCGCGTACCCCGCGGCACCGCCCACGACCGCGCCGAGCACGAACAGGTCTCCGGTCGAGGGGACGCCGCCGCTGCGCAGGAACGTGAACGCCACGACGACGGCGGCCCCGCACACCGCGGCGGCCCAGAACACGGGGGAGTGCCGTACGCCCGTGCGCACCGCCGCGTAGCTGGCCGTGGCGATGGGCATGGCGCCGACGATGACCGCCGCGTTCCCGGTGGAGGTGGTCTGGAGGGCGAGTGTGCTCAGGAGCGGGAAGAACACCACACACCCCAGGGCCACGACCGCGATCGGTACCAGTTGCCGGCGGTCGGGTAGCGGTACCCGTGCCACCCGTAGCACCACGGCGGCCAGCAGACCGGCCAGGGCGCACCGCAGCGCCGTCACCGTCCACGGGCCGAAACCATCCAGTGCCCAGGCCGTGGCCGGAAAACTGAACGAGAAGCCCAGGACGCCCAGTGCGGCCAGGGTGGTCCCGGTGCGCACCGCTACCGATTTCGTGGTGGTAGCGCTATTCTCTACTCTCATGAGTGAGAGTAGCAGTGTCACGGTTCTGGCCGCATCGTTGCGCCGTGACCTCGAGCGCTACCAACCCGGTGAGAAGCTGCCGTCGAGCCGTGCCCTGATGGATCGGTACGGCGTGGGCCCCGGTACCGTCTCGCGCGCCGTCGCCCGACTCGCGGCCGAGGGTCTGCTCGTCACCCGCCCCGGCTCCGGGGCCTTCCGGGCGCGGCGGTCGGCCCCGGCCCACCGCGGAGGGGACACCTCGTGGCAGGAGGTGGCGCTCAGCGCGGAGACCGCGGCGGGGCCCGGCGGTTCCGTCCCCCGCACGGTCGACGACTCCGGGGTCCTGGCGACGCTCTCCGCGCCGCCGCCGGGTGCGATCGCCTTCCACGGCGGGTATCCGCACCCCTCCCTCCGACCCGAACGGGCTCTGGCCTCCGCGCTGGCGGGCGCCGCGCGCCGACCGGGCGTGTGGGGGCAGCCGCCGGTCGAGGGGGTCGAGGAGCTGCGCGGGTGGTTCGCCCGTGAGATCACCGGACCCGCCGGTCCGCTGGACGCCTCGCACGTCCTGATCACGGCGGGAGGGCAGAGCGCGCTCACCACCGCGCTGCGCGCCCTCGCGCCTCCCGGCGGGTCCGTCCTGGTGGAGTCGCCCACCTATCCGGGGCTCCTCGCCGTGGCGCGCGCCTCCGGGGTGCGTCCCGTGCCCGTGCCGGTCGACGCCGACGGGTTGCGTACCGAACTGTTGGAGGGCGCCTTCCGCGCCACCGGGGCGCGCGTGCTGGTCTGCCAGCCGCTCTTCCAGAACCCCACCGGGGCCGTGCTCGCACCCGAACGCAGGCCGGAGGTCCTGCGCATCGCGCGGGCGGCGGGCGCGTTCGTCGTCGAGGACGACTTCGCCCGGCGCATGGCCCACTCCGACGCCGGTCCCCTGCCCCCGCCCCTGGCCGCCGACGACGAGCACGGCACCGTCGTCCACGTCTGCTCGCTGACCAAGGCCGCCTCGCCCAGCCTGCGGGTGGGTGCCCTGGCCGCCCGTGGGCCGGTGCTGCGCCGTCTGCGCGCCATCCAGGTGGTCGACAGCTTCTTCGTGCCGCGCCCCCTGCAGGAGGCGACCCTGGAACTGGTCGGTTCCCCCGGCTGGCGCCGCCACCTGCGCGGGCTGGCGGCGGGCCTGGCCGAGCGCCGCACCGCGATGAGCGCGGCGCTGCTCAGGGAGCTACCCGGGTGGGAGCAGCCGGTCTCGCGCCTGGGCGGCTACCACCTGTGGCTTCCCCTTCCCGAGGGGACGGACGAGGCCGGGGTCGTCGCGGAGGCGCTGAGGGCGGGTGTGGCCGTCGCTCCGGGGCGCGCCTACTTCCCGGCCGAGCCGACCGGGCCGCACCTGCGGTTGAGCTTCGCGGCCACCGCGGGGCCCCAGGAGACCGACGAGGGGGTGCGGGCGCTCGCCGGGGTCCTGCGCTGAGTGGAGGTACTCATGCGGGACCCGTGCACCGCAGGGGACGATGCTGGCGTGGACGCCTCCCCCGAAAGCCCCCCGGCGGGGCGTCGCCTGGTCGGCCACCGCCGTGGCCGTGGTGTTCGCCGGTGACCGGGCCTTCGGCCCCGCCGGCCCGGTCCCGGTCATGTCGGGGGCGACCGGTTCCGCCGTGTACACGTTCCCGGGGTTGCACGGTGCGGCCGTCGCCGTCGCCGCGGTGGCCCCGGCCCCTGTGGCGCTGGTCCGCCCGGGCGGGTCCTCGGCCGGGCCGTCGCGCCCTTCCCCGCCGGTTGCGGGGTCACCGCCTTCGAGGTCGCGCCGATCACCGGACGGCATGGGACGCGGGTCCGACGGGAGCCGCCTCAGCGGTGATGGTCGGTTCCGGCCAGCAGGTGCACCTCGCGTGCGACGTCGTGCGGGGTCCGGGCCGGTCGGCGGAACGGGATGCGCACGTCGTGGTCGCCGTCGACGGACTCCAGCCGCAGCAGCAGACCGAACCGGTCCACGCCCAGCGGGCGGGGGCGGCCGTCCGGCAGGGGGAGGGGGCAGCGGTCCACCAGGGCGTGCAGCACGTCGGGGTGGTCCCGCTCCAGGTGGCGCAGCCACGGCCCCTCCCAACGGCCGAACGGGTCGGCGGGGGCGCGGCCGAACTCGCCGGGGTGGAGCAGGTGGCAGCCCTCCTGTGCGGAGTGCACGACCAGGGAGGGGACCAGGACGACCATGGCGTGTCCGTGGCCCAGGTCCAGGAGGCGCTCGTCCGGGTCCCTGGTCAGCACCTCCAGCGCGCGCTCGCGTGCCTCGTCGGGATCCGGGACGCTCAGGCCGCCGCTGATCCACAGCAGGGAGCGGGTGGGGTCGCGCAGGTCCAGCGGGGCCGTGTCGACGAACTCGACAGTCGCCTCCAGCGGGTCCGGGCCGATCTCGGACAGGAGCCGGTGGTCGTCGGGTACCAGCAGCGTGATCTCGTCGCCGGGGCCGGTGTGGCAGACGGGGGCGGTCAGATCCAGCGACAGTGCGGAGGTCGTCACGGTCGCGGGGTTGGGTCGGGCCAGGACCGAACGCGCCCGTTCGGCGGGGGACGGCTCCAGGGCACGGCGGGACGCGCGCATGAGGATCACCTCAACTCTCTTAGGTAAGGCTAACCTACATGCTTTTCCGTCGGGGAGGGTAGTCCCGGACGCCTCCGATACGACCGGGCCCCCGGGGGAGGAACCCGGGGGCCGGTGAGGTGACGGTGGGAAACGGTCAGCGGGCGGCGAAGAGGCCGGAGCGCAGCTCCCCGGCGATGTCGGTGTCGCCGCGCAGCTCCAACCGGTCGACGAGTGCCTGAAGGTCCGCCGGCACTGCGTCGTCGCTGATCCGGTGGGCCAGGATCCGCAACGACTCCTCGGTGGAGGCGTGCGCCGTGTAGCCGCTCAGGTGCAGGGCCCGCGCGGCGGGGGAGAAACCGCTCATGTCGGCGGCCGGGAGCTTGCGCGCGTCGAGCCGGTCCCCGGACACGGTGATGAACACCCGGTCGCCGGGCTGTGCCGCCTGTCGGCGCAGGAGCGGTCGCAGTGAGTCGAACGCGGGCTGGTCGCGCCACACCAGCACGAGCAGGTCCGCGCCGGGGGCGGTCAGACACAGCAGTCGGCCCGGCTGGAGGCCCAGGTGCGTGGCGTAGCCCGCCGGAACCGCCACGGGCGCGCCGTTGAGGTGGTCGGCCGTGATGTCGACCCGGTGCCACCAGCGTCCGTCCGGGGCGCGGAAGCAGCGTGCCGCCATGGCGGGATCGCCCGGAGCGACGGGTGCCGCGGGGGCGGCCGCGGGGGGCGGGGGGACGGTCGGGATCGGGCCGGAGGGCGCGGGGCCGGGGGGCGGGGCCGACGGAGGCCGGTCGTGCGCTGGTCTGTACTGGTGCAGATCCGGCGACGGGGCGGCCGGAACCTCCTCGTGCGCGGAGCCGTCGGGACGGCGGCGGATCGGCAGCCCGTTCTCGGTCCGCGCACCCGAGCCGTCCGAAGCGCCGGACGGGTTGGTGGGCGCCTCCATCGGCACCGACGTGTCGACGAACACGTGCCCGTCCTTGAGGCTCACCCCCGGAGTGCTCAGCAGCCAGGCCCGCAGCTCCTGCTGGCGGATGCCGATCCGGCCCAGGCGGAGTCCCGCGTCCGTCAGGCTCGGCCCGTCGCCCAGCAGCTCACGGGTCTGCCAGCGCAGGCGGTTGGGGTCGTCGGCGATCAACCAGCCGTTGTGCATCCGCCGGTCGGTGAACAGGGTGATGACCACGCGCCACAGGGGTGTGTGCAGCGTGGGTACGTTCACCGGGTGGTCGGCGTGGGCGTTGATCAGCCGGTCGATGGTGGTCGCCGAACCCAGTTGCTCGGACAGCTCGCGCAGGTGCTTGGTGATCGGTGCGCCCTCGGGGGAGTTGAGCCACCGCAGCAGGCGCTCCTCGACCCTGCGCTGGGCCGCGCGGATCTCCGTGACGTCCACCGCGATCTGCTCCGAGAGCACCCGGATGCTGATGGGGTCGGTGGCGAAGAGGCGTTCGGCGGCCACGGTGCGCTCCAGGTCGGGCCAGGAGCGGAACATGCCGTCGACCAGGTCCACCAGCGGGTGTTCGCCGAGGGAGGGGGCGGGGGGCTCCTCCGCGGGTTCGGAGCGCATCGCCTTGGGCGGGCCGAAGGAGGGCCGGCGCAGGGTGCGGCCGGGGCCCAGGAGGGAGCTGCGGAACTGCGACCGCAGGTCCCCGACCCCCTCCGCGGCCGCGGGCTGGGCGGTCGCCGCCTCGGTGCCCGGGGCTCCGCCGGGGATCATCGCGGCGGAGCTGACCATCCCGGTGGGCGCGGTGTCGTGGCCGACGGCGGCGGCCACGACCTCGCCGGTTCCCTCGGGACCGGGCAGTTCCTCGGCGCGCTGGGCGCGCAGCGCCCTGAGGGTGCGGATGGCGCGGGTCGCCGGGGTCTGCGGAGGTGCCGGGTCGAGTCCGGCACCCTCGGAGACCTCCGACCCGTCGGCCACGCCGGTGGCGGTGATGAGGTAGTCCAGCGCGTTGCGTACGTGTTCGGGGGCCGAGTCCGGCAGCCAGTGGGAGACCGTGCGGACGGCCTCCAGCATCAGGGCGGGTGAGGGGGTGGGGCCGCCGGGCAGTTCACAGCAGGGTTGGAGCGCCCGCCAGGCGACCGTGCTGACGATGTCGAGGGCGCCGCAGCCGGGGATCGGCCACTCGCGGATCTCCTGGGGGGTGGCGGAGATGAGGTGCTCCCAGTCGCCCGCCGTGGAGGTGACCGCGCCGCGTACCGGTTCGGCCAGGTCGGAACAGTCCACCGTCTGGGTGCGCAGACTGGGTAGGAACTCACCGAGCGGGACGTGGGCCCACTGCTCGGTGGCCAGCCGGGCGAGGCCGTGTGCGAGCCAGGGCGGCCCGGCGATGTCCAGTACCCGGGCCACGGGCAACGAGTGCCACCAGCCGTCGATGAGCCGGTCGTGCTGGAGCAGGGGTGCCACGTCCGGCGAACGCGACCACCGCAGGGCGGGGGCGAGGTCGACGAGGCAGATCGGGGAGACGGCGTTCATCCGCTGGGGACCTCGACCTCCTGGTGACTGCACGTGAATTGGGGAGGAACCGCACGGGCCTTCGGTTCGGTGCACCACAGTACGCGCCCTTCACCCATTGGGGGCCGGACCGGCGGGTACCGGTCGGTTGTGCCGTGAGTGGGCACGGCAGGCCGGGGGACAGGGGCGCCGTGAGTACTTGTCGGAGATCGTACGTGGCCTGGGGCCGCATGGGTACCCCCAGGACGTTCCGGTCTCGGTCGACGCGACTGTGATCCACTCGTGTGGCAACGGTGACAAGGACCATCGCGGGCGAACCGCTCGCTTCGCATGTGATCCACCTCATATCGGACATCCGATGTGTGTGGCCCGTTCCGGTCGGGGGATCCCGCGCCTGTCCGGCGCGCCGGGGTCCGGCCCAGGCCGCGCTCCCGATGCGTCCCGAACCCTCCCCATACCGGCGCGCTGACGTCGGGCGCGGGTATGCTGGGCGGGCACTGTCCTCGTCCGAACGCCCTTCGGTCGGGTGGCCGCCCAGCGGTCGACCTGGGTCGACGGTGTTCGGATCGGGGCGGCGGCATCCGCGGCCCCTGCCAGACTTCCGTTCCCGCGCGCCCTCGGCGCCTCGCGAGCGTGGGACGGTCGAGCCGGACGATTGGTTGACGTGACAGACGTAGAGACGAATCCCCCAGCGGCCGCGCGAGCCACCAGACCGGACACCATCCGGTCCTACGTCGCGATCGGTGACAGCATCACCGAGGGGATGGAGGACGACAGCGGTCCCGACGGTGAGTACCGGGGTTTCGCCGATCGCCTCGCGGAGCACCTCGGCTCGTACACGCCCGACTTCCGCTACGCGAACCTGGCCGTGCGCGGACGCCGGATGCGGCACATCTTCGGTGAGCAGCTCGACCAGACCCTGGAGTGGAAGCCGGACCTGGTCACGGTCCTGGCGGGCGGCAACGACGTCCTGCGGCCCGGAGGCGACCTCGACCAGCTCGCCGAACAGTTCGAGGAGGGCATCCGGCGTCTGAGCGACGCCGGGATCCGCGTCGTCATCCTGTCCGGCCACGACACCGGATGGATCCCCGTCCTGCGCTACTACCGCGGTCGCATCGCGGTGTTCAGCATGCACATGCGCGCGGTCGCCGAGCGCACGGGGACCGAGATCGTCGATCTGTGGGCGCTCAACGCGCTCACCGACTCCCGCGCCTGGAGCGACGACCGCCTGCACCTCAACGGCACCGGCCACCAGATCGTCGCCGCCCGTGTCGCCGACCTGCTCGGATTCCCGATGGGGCCCCGGGAGTCGTGGACCGATCCCTGGAGCACCCCTCCCCAGCAGCTGCCGCGGATCCTGCGCCGCCGTGAGAACCGCCGCTGGGCCCGCCAGTACCTGGTGCCGTGGCTGCGCCGCCGCGCCCTGGGCCGTTCCTCGGGTGACGGACGCCTGCCCAAGCGCCCCACGCTGGACCACCTGCACGACGAGGCGACCCGGGAGCGGATGGTGCGGGACATCGAGCGGGGGGTGGAACCCGGCCGGTTCGACCCGGCGGACGGGGGCACACCGACCAGCAGCCCCTCGGGCACCAAGGGGCCCACGCCCAGTCACTAGGCTGTGTTCTCTGGGTCCTCCGCTTGGCTTCGGACCGTGTTCGGGCCCCCTCAAGGCAGGGATGCTTCATCCTTGTCTTCGCCTGTCGCTCGTTCCTCGCTGCGCGGCTCGACTCGTCTTGCAGCACCCTGCCGGTGCCCGAACGGAAACCCGCTGGGTCCTCCGCTTCGGACCGCCCGCCACCGCCCTCGACGGACGCCCGCGGCTCGGCACCCCCGCCGCCCCGCCCGGGAGGGGCGGGGCGGACTCCGGTCAACTGCGTGAGAGCGACTGGATCAGGTCGGACACATGGACCACGCCGACGACCTGTCCGTAGGAGTTCGTCGCGATCAGATCCTCGTAGACACGGCTGTTGTCCTGGCCGGCCACCCGCAGCGCGGCGAGCGCCGACATCCACGCGGGCACGGTCCGCGGCGGCTCGGCCAACCGCATCGAGGGCCGTTTGGCGTGCAGCGCGTGCCCGTACCGACCGGTCACCGACAGCAGGAAACGGGTCCGGTCGATCACGCCCACCGGGCGGTCGCGGTGGTCGATGAGGATGACGCTGTTGAGCGCCGGGTCCCCGGTGAACGCGTCCAGGATCTCCTCGGCGGTGGAGTCGGCGTCGAACCCCACCGGCGGAAGCATGAACTCGGTGATCTGCGGGCCGGACTCACTCGCGTCCTGGTCGGTGGTGGCCGGTTCGGGGACCTGGGCCACGCGCTCGCCCGGTCGCCAGTCGTCGTCGGCGAAGAACGCGCCCGTTCCCACACGCAGGCCGCAGCGGCGCAACCGGACGACGTCGTCGGAGCTCGACACCCCCGAGGCCATCGCGTAGACGCCGCTGCCCCGACCGAGCCGGGCCAGGCCCTCCACGATGGTCGTCCGCCGCTGGTCGGAGGAGACCTCGGACACGATCGTGGGGTCGAGGCGGATGAGGAACGGCGTGGTCTCCAGGATCAGGTCCGGACGGATCAGCGCCGTGCCGAAGCCGCAGCGGAACCCGGTGGCCCGTAGCCGGGCCACCCCGGAGGTGACGGTCTGGCGGGGTAGGTCGGCCAGGTCGGCGGTGAGCATGAAGGTGATGTCGCGGGGCCGTCGACCCGCCTGGCGCAGTCGGCTGTCGACCAGCGAGACGAAGTCGTCGCCCGCGGTCAGCATGCGCGCGGGAAGGGGCAGGAGGATCGGGAGCAGGCTCTCCGTACTCGCTGCCTCCCTGACCAGCGTCAGCAGCCACTCGGCGACCATCATCTGCTCGCGGGTGGTCACCTCGGCCATGCCGCTTCGGTTGGCGGGCGGAAGAGGGGTGACCACCTCGACGGCCACGACGGCACCGGAGTCCAGGTCCACGACGGGCCGGTAGGTCACGGCGCTGGAGGGACGTCGGGGCGCCGGAGCGCTCTTGTCGGTACGGGGGCTCTCTAGGAGATGCTGGGGTGAGTGGACAGACACGTTTCCATGGTGACGTGCCCGGAACCCGGGAAAAAGACCTGTGCGCTGCTGTTCAGCAGACCTTCACCTGCGCGAAGACCCGTCCCGGCACGGACGGTCACCGTGTACCGGAACGGCCCGAAACCCCGATCGGACCGGGTCGGACCGGGGTGCCGTCGCGGGGCGCGCGCGAGGCGGGCGCAACCGGAACCCCCTGCGCAGCCCGGCCGGAAACCGGTCGCTGGTCCGCGCCGCGGACGGCGGGGACCAGCGGAGGGGCGGGGTGCCACGGGGAACGCCGTGGCACCCCGGAGACGGCCGGGTCAGGCCCGGCGGAAGGCCAGGGCGATGTTGTGGCCGCCGAAGCCGAAGGACTCGTTGATGGCCGCCACGTCACCGGCGGGCATGTCCCGGGGCTTGTCGCGGACGATGTCCACGACGACCTCCGGGTCGAGCTCGCTGATGTTGATGGTCGGCGGGATGCGGCCGTCGTGCAGGGCCAGGATCGTGGCGATCGACTCCACGGCTCCGGCGCCGCCCAGGAGGTGGCCGGTCATCGACTTGGTCGAGCTGACGGCGACCTGGTCGGCCGCCGCCTCACCCAGAGCGCTGCGGATCGCGCGGGTCTCCCCGACGTCCCCGGCGGGCGTGGACGTGGCGTGCGCGTTGACGTGCACGATGTCGCTCGGCGCGAGGCCGCCGTCGGCCAGGGCCAGGTTGATCGCCCGGGCCTGGCCCGCCCCCTCGGGGTCGGGCTGGACGATGTCGTAGGAGTCGGCGGTGTAGCCCACGCCGGCGGCGTGCGCGTACACGCGGGCACCGCGCTTGGCGGCGTGCTCGGCCGACTCCAGGACGATGATCCCGGCGCCCTCGCCCATGACGAACCCGTCGCGGTCCTTGGCCCACGGGCGGGAGGCGCCCTGCGGGTCGTCGTTGCGCGTGGACAGGGCGCGCATGGACGCGAACGAGGCGATGTTGAGCGGGTGGATCGCGGCCTCGGTGCCGCCGGCGATCACGACGTCGGCGCGGCCGTCGCGGATCATGTCGACGGCGTTGCCGATGGCCTCGGCGCTGGAGGCGCAGGCGCTGACCGGGGCGTGCGCACCGGCCCGGGCGCCGTACTCCAGGGAGACCGCGGCGGCGGGGCTGTTGGGCATGAGCATGGGCACGGTGAACGGGGAGACCCGCTTCCAGCCCTTCTCACGGAAGGTGTCGTACTGCTCGAGGATGGTGAGGATGCCACCGATACCGCTGGAGACGACGACACCGAGGCGAACGGGGTCGACCTCGGGGCTGCCCGCGTCGGCCCAGGCCTCCTCGGCGGCGATCAGGGCGAACTGCTGGGTACGGTCGAGCCTGCGCAGCCTCGGCCGGGGAAGCTTCTCGGAGGGCTCCTGGGCGATGCGCCCGGCGAAGTGCACCGGGAGCGTCTCGTGCCAGTCGGGGTCGAGCATGGTGACACCGGAGCGGCCGTCGAGGAGCCCGGACCATGTGGTCGCGACGTCACCCCCGAGGGGGGTGGTGGCACCGAGGCCGGTGACGACGACATCGGTCTTGGACATGATCCGATCGCCCTTCTCGTGGATCGTACCCGGCCGCGGGGTGCCGGGAGGCGTTGGCGGATGTCTGGAGGGGACCGGGCGGCGAACGGCCGCCGCGGTACGCGGTGCCGGGCCGCCGGGGCACGTGGCGCCGGCGGCCCGAAGACGCTACTTCTGGATGAAGGTGATGACGTCCTGGACCGTCTTGAGGTCCTTGAGCTGGTCGTCGGGGATCTCGACACCGAACTTGTCCTGGGCGGCGACGGCGATCTCCACCATCGACAGCGAGTCGATGTCCAGGTCGTCGACGAAGCTCTTCTCCGGGGTGACCTCGGAGGGCTCGGTCCCGACGATCTCCTCGATGATCTCGCCGAGGCCGGCCAGGATCTCCTGCTCGCTGTGGGCCATGTCGTGTATCTCCTTGCTTGATGCTTCTGTCACGGGGATGTCCCCGCTGTACGGGGTCGGCTCGTGGGGTGTGACCGCGGGCCGGGGGACGGGATCAGGGGATGCGGATCACCTGAGCGGCGTAGGCCAGTCCCGCCCCGAAGCCCAGGGTGAGCACGGTGCTCCCCGAGGGCAGTTCTCCGCGTCCGACCATGCGCGAGAGCGCGAGGGGAATGGACGCGGAGGAGGTGTTGCCAGCGGTGACGATATCGCGGGCCACGAGTGCCTGGGGCGCGCCCAGCTTCCGTGCGATGGACTCCACGATGCGCAGGTTGGCCTGGTGCGGCACGAAGGCCGTCAGCTCACCGGGCTCCACTCCGGCCCTCTCCAGGGCCTCCAGCGCGACCTTGTAGAGCTCGGTGGTGGTCCAGCGGAAGACCGCCTGGCCCTCCTGGTAGAGGTACTTGTGGTCGCGCAGGTAGATCGTGTCGGCGCGGCCGCCGTCGGAGCCCCAGACCACGGGGCCGATGCCGTGCTCCTCGGTCGCCGAGACCACGACGGCTCCGGCACCGTCGGCGAAGATCACACACGTGGAGCGGTCGTCCCAGTCCACCCAGTCGCTGAGCTTCTCGGAGCCGACCACGAGGACGTTGCGCGCGCTGCCGCCGCGGACCGAGTCCGAGGCGATGCCCAGCGCGTAGCAGAAGCCCGCGCAGGCGGCGTTGACGTCGAAGGCGCCGGGGGCGGTGATACCCAGCCGGGCGGCGACCGTGGCGGCGGCGTTGGGGATCTGGTCGGTCACGGTGCACGTGGCGACGATCACCAGGTCGATGTCCTGGGGGGACAGCCCGCTGGCGGCCAGGGCCTTGCCGCCGGCGACCACGCCCATGCTCTCCACGGTCTCCTCGGGGCCGGCGACACGGCGCTCCCGGATGCCGACGCGGCTCTGGATCCACTCGTCGTTGGTGTCGACCCTGACCGCCAGGTCCGCGTTGGTCACGACCCGCGAGGGCTGGTGCTCACCGAAGGCGACGATGGCCGCGCCCACGGGAGCGCTCGGGGTGTTGAACATGGTCAGCCTTCCTGGTCGGCGCCCGTCGGGGCGCTGACCCCGGCGTGCTCCTTGATGAGGGCGGTGGCACGGTCGATGTCGTCCGGCGTCTTCACCGCGAGCAGTTCGATGCCGCGCAGGGCTCGCTTGGCCAGCCCGGTGAGGGTTCCGGCGGGGGTCAGCTCGACCAGGGCGGTCACGCCCAGGTCGGCGAGGGTCTGGGTGCAGGCGTCCCACCGGACCGGCGAGGAGATCTGCGAGACCAGGCGGTCCAGGTACTCCGCCCCGCCCCCGACGACGGCGCCGTCGGCGTTGGACAGCAGCCGGGTCGAGGGGTCCTGCGGGGACAGGGCGGCCGCGGCCGCCCGGACGCGCTCCACGGCCGGAGCCATGTGCTCGGTGTGGAACGCTCCGGCGACCGAGAGGGAACGCAGCCGGGCGCGGGCGGGCGGGTTCTCCGCGAAGGCGGCGAGCTGCTCGGTGGTCCCGGCGGCCACGATCTGCCCGGAGCCGTTGTCGTTGGCGGCGGTGAGCCCGGCGTCCGCGACGGCCTTGAGCACGTCCTCGCGCACGCCGCCGAGCACCGCGGTCATACCGGTGTCGGTGCGGGCCGCGGCGTCGGCCATCCCGCGGCCGCGCTCGGCGACCAGGGCGAGGGCGTCGCTCGGGGACAGAACCCCGGTCACCGCCGCGGCGGTGAACTCACCGACGCTGTGGCCGGCGACGGCGTCCACGAGGGAGCGGTCGGCGGGAAGCCCGGGACCGGGGGTGGAGAGCGTGCCCAGGATGGCGGAGGCGGCGGCCAGGCCGGCGCTGACCAGCAGGGGCTGGGCCACGGCCGTGTCGCGGATCTCGTCCGCGTCGGCCTCGGTGCCGTAGCGGACCAGGTCGAGACCGGTCACCTCGGACCACGCGGCGAACTGTTCGGGGACACCGGGCAGTTCCAGCCACGGGGAGAGGAAGCCGGGGACCTGGGCGCCTTGGCCGGGAGCAACGATTACAAGCACAGCATCAACCTTGCCCTGTAGAAGATCACCAGTCAGAGGGGGAGGCACACGAAGTTACCTCCAGGTCGTTTGTAGGCCCTCCACAAAACGGGGTCGGACGCGGACGCCCGCCCGCCTTCCGCGGGTGGGGGAGATCACTCTCCGGTGCCGCGGGGGCGCTCGAACAGGGGCTGAGGAGGAGGGCCGAGCCTCCTGACGGGGCCGCGACGTAGGCCGGGCCGCCTGCCGGAAGGACACGGGATGAGACCCTGGGAGGGTGAACACCCGACACCAGGATGCCCGAGACCCCGACGGCGCGGACACCCCGGACCCCGGCGGCGAGGCCACGGGCCGGGCCGAGCCGGATCGCGTGCGCGCGCAGACCGTGCGTCGCCTGGAGCGCTCGATGGGCGCGCTCGGCACGGCGGCCGTGGCGCGCATGGAGGAGCGGCTCGCCTGGTTCCGCCGGATGTCGGCGGAGGACCGGTCGTGGATCGGTCTGGTGGCGCAGTCGGGGGTGGCGGCCTTCGTCGACTGGTTCCGCGACCCGGTGCCCGGGCGCCCCGCCATCACGGTCGAGGTCTTCGGTACGGCTCCGCGCGAACTCACGCGGTCGGTGTCGCTGCAACAGACCGTCGACATGATCCGCGTGGTCATCGAGGTGGTCGAGGCCCAGGTCGACGAACTGGCCGCGCCCGGCGGCGCCCAGCAGTTGCGTGAGGCGGTGCTGCGGTACACGCGGGAGGTCGCGTTCAGCTCGGCGAAGGTCTACGCTCGCGCGGCCGAGGCCCGGGGCGCCTGGGACGCACGCCTGGAGGCCCTCATCGTCGACGCGCTGCTGCACGGTGACCGTGAGGAGGGGCTGGAGACCTGGGGGTCGGCCCTGGGCTGGTCGCACACGCCGGTGGTCGCCGTCGCCGGTGAGGCCGAGGGAGAGGGCGGCGCCAAGGTGCTGGACGACCTGCGCGCGGCCGCCCGCCGCCTCGGGCACGACGTCCTCGCCGGGCGCCAGGGCTCCCGGGTGGTCGTGGTGGTCGGTGTCGGCGACCGCTACCCGGAGGAGGAGCTGCCGATCGTCGCCGCCGAGCCGCTGGCCGGGCTGTTCGGACCGGGGCCGGTCGTCGTCGGCCCGGCGGTGCCCGACCTCAGGGCGGCGGGGGCCTCGGCGCGGGCGGCGGTCAGCGGTCTGCGGGCCGCGGTGGCCTGGCCCGACGCGCCGCGCCCGGTCAGCGCCGACGACCTGCTGCCCGAACGCGCGCTGCACGGGGACGCCGACGCGCGCCGGAAGCTGGTCGAGGAGGTGTACGTCCCGCTGGCCGGAGCCGGATCGCCGCTGCTGGACACGCTCTCGGTCTACCTGGAGCACGCGTCGTCGTTGGAGGCGACGGCCCGGATGCTGTTCGTCCACCCCAACACCGTCCGGTACCGCCTCAGCCGGATCGCCGAGCTGACCGGGCACATGCCCTCGGACGGGCGCGGATCGTTCGTGCTCAGGGTGGCCGTGGCCCTGGGGCGTCTGGCGGCCGCGGAGTAGGTTCCGGCCGCGCGGACGCCGTCGGCGTCCGGACGGCGTGACCAGCGCCACGCACCCATCCGTAACCTGATCGTTGTGTACCGTACCTGGCTACTTATGGATGTTTCACTCCGGTCGGGTATGTCTGTAACTGCCCGTGTGCGCCCGGGGACCACACCAAAAGGGATAGCTTTGTGGTGGGCGGGACGCCTGTGGAACCGCGAGGAAGGGCATGCCTCGGGCGAGGTTCCCGCGCCGCTCCGACACGACGTTCTTGGGGGGTCAAGGCTGTGGTCGAGCGACCGAGGAAGAGGTTCCGGCTGATCGAGGCGGCGACCGAGGCCGTTCTCCAACCCACGCAGGAGGGCGAGCTGCGCAGACGCGTCCTGTTCTGGGTCCCGGTACCGGTCCCCGTGCTGGCGCTGGTCTTCCTCGCGGTCGGGGGCGACCTCTCCGCACCCGGGTGGACGATCCTCCTGGCCACCTCCATGGGCGTGGGCACCCTCCTCCTGGCACTGGTCGTCCAGCCCACGCCGCTGCCCGAGGGGCTCTCGCCCCAGGTCTCCGCCCGCCGGTCCCTGCACCGCTTCCGTCAGTTCACCAACCTGCGGATCTGCCTCGCACTCGTCCCGGTGGCGCTCGGCGCCACCGCGTCGCTCGTCGGCGGCGGCCTGTACCCGCTCCTCGCCGGCCTGGCCCTGGCCTGGCCGCAGCTGTTGATGGCCATGCCCACCTTCTTCACCATCACGCGGGCGCGCCGCGCGATGGAGGCGTGGGGCACCACCGCCTACCTGTGGCACGCCCTGTCGCGTCCGGCGAGGGTCACCTGGCCGGTGCTCACGCCGCTGGCGAGCGCCTGGCGGCGCTGGCGTGACGAGCGCGACCGCGCGCGGAGCGCGACCGGGGACGAGGAACGGGCGGCCGGAGCCGACACCTCCGCGGCGGACGCCGACGCCTCCCCGAACGCGCCCGAGGCCGCGGAGGAGCCCCTCCCGGGGAAGTCCGGGGACACCGGTGCCCGGGTCGGCCCCGCCGGAGGTCGGCCGACCTCCGGGGGCACGCGGGCCACCGTGCACCGCGCGGCACGGCGCGTCATCGAGGGCGGCGTCGCCCTTCGGACCGTCTCCGGCCGGGACCGCCGCGGAACGCGGTCGACACGGCGCCCGAGCGCGCCCAAGCACTGACGGCGGACGGCGCGGCCGGGTCCCCGCCGCGTCGGCGCGCGCCGACCCCTCACACGCTCACGCGTCGGTGCACGCGGGCCGCGGCGCCCTGCCCCGCCCCGGGGCAGTGGTACCAGGACGCCTCGGCGCCTGGGCCGTCGAAGACCACCTCACCGATCGTGTTGCCGAAGTACAGGGGACCGTCCAGCCGCCAGCGGAGCCAGGGGCGGGGCACCCGCGCCAACCACGTCAGCACCCTCCCCGCGGCGGCCAACGGCCAGCTGGCGGACAGCCGGGCGCTCCGGCGCAGGGGGAGCGGCAGCTGGTTGCACAGGGGCGAGGAGACGAGCTGGGCGACGCGTGTGCGGTGCCCGTCCCGCGCGGCGCCGTCCCGCGGTCCGGCCGGAGGGTCGCCCTCCGCTCCGTCCGCGCGGGCGAGGTAGGAGAAGTGGACGTCGCCGCTCAGGAACAGGAGCGTGGACGGCGCCCGCCCGCGTTCGCCCCGGCACAGCGCGCCGACCCCCTCGCCCAGACGGCGGAAGGAGTACTGGAAGGCGCCCCAGTGCTCCAGGTCGAGGGCCTGGCGCAACCGCTCCGCCGGCCCCCGGGCCCAGTCGCCCCACGCGCCGTCGCACACGGCCTCGTTCCACGCCTCCAGGCGCTGCACCGCCGGGGGCAGGAGGACGGGGACGGTGGAGGCGACGACGACGTGCTCGTGGCCGCCGGTCAGGTGCTCGTCCAGCCACGCGTGTCCGTCGGGACCGAGGATCGACCGCTCGGGTCGGCCGTCCCCGCCCAGGGCGCGGCCGCACCGGCTGTCGGTGACCAGGACGCGGACGTTCCCCACGTCGACACGGTGGCTCCAGCGGTAGGACGGGGGCTCCTCGTGCGCCCGCCAGGCGAACGCGTCCAGGAGTTCGCCCGCGTCGGAGCCGTGGTCGCGGATCCGACGCCACACCGGGTCCGCGGCGCGGTCGGCGGGGGACAGGTTGCCCAGGTGCTGGTACACCCAGTAGGCGCCCAGCCCGCTGGTGATCCGCGCGTGCCACCAGGGCAGGGCGTCCATGGCGCGGCGCCAGGCGGCGGAGGTGTTCCAGTCGTCGCGGATGTCGTGGTCGTCGAAGACCATGAGGGTGGGGACGGTCGACAGCAGCCAGCGCACCTGGGGGTCGCTCCACGCCTGCCGGTACAGCTCGGCGTACTCGTCGTAGCGGACGACCTCGTCGTCGGGGGCGCTGTCGGCGGGGCGGTCCCCGCGCGCCCGGCGCAGGAATTCGCGCATGGGCTCCCGGACCTCGTCGGCGTAGACCTGGTCGCCGATGAGCAGCAGCAGGAGGTTGTCCCCGACGGGTTCGCGGGCCAGGCGCCGCGCGGTGGCGCGCAGCATGTCGGGTCCGTGGCGGACGAGGCCCTCGGGGCTGTCACCCGTGGGGGTGTGGCAGGAGCCGTACAGCAGGCGGGTGGGGGCGTCCGGGGCCGGGGTCCGCACGACGCTCGGCGGCAGGGGGCTGCCCGGCTCGGGCCAGACGGGTGCGTCGTCGAGCCGGACCTCGTAGGGCAGGCGCGACCCCGGGCGCAGGTCGGTGAGTTCGCACACGGCGTAGTGGTGGCCGTGCACGGTGAAGGTGCGCGCCGAGGCGGTCTCGCGGCCGTCGACGAGGATCCGCGCGCGGCACGGCGCGTCGGTCTCCATCCACACCGTTGCGCTGGTCGGACCCACATGCCGCAGCAGGGGTCCCAGACGTAACGAGACGGTCACCGTTCCCCCTCTTTTGACCCAGGTTCTCACATGTCGTGGACGAGTATGGCGTTTCGGAGGCCCACCGTCATCCACAGCTCGGCCGAAGATGGTTGCACGAGCGCCCCGGCTGCGCGAAGGTGGCGCTATGCGGACACAGATCCTTGAGCTGCACACAGGAGGTTCGGAGAGCATCACGGACATCACCCGTGAGTGCGCGGACTTCGTCGCCGACGGCGGCGACGGGCTCCTCAACGTGTTCGTCCCGCACGCGACCGCCGGTGTGGCCGTCATCGAACTCGGGGCCGGATCCGACGACGACCTGCTGGCCTCGCTCGACGACCTGCTTCCCGCCGACGACCGGTGGCGGCACAAGCACGGTTCCCAGGGTCACGGGCGCTCCCACGTCATGCCGGCCTACGTCGCACCGCAGACCACCGTTCCGGTGCTGTCCGGACGGCTCGAACTGGGGACCTGGCAGTCCATCGCGGTGGTCGACCTCAATATCGACAATCCGGACCGGCAGGTGCGGTTGTCGTTCCTGACGTCGTCGTGAGGACGGGAACCGGGAAGGACCCGGGTTGGACGGTGCGTTGACGGGAGATGCCACTAGCGTGTGAACTAGGCGATCAGCGATGGTTACGGACCCACGGGACGGGTGCTTGGCAAGGCCCGGCATCGTTGTGACAACTGCTTCGTGCAGGCAAGATTGAGAAAAAACATCTGTGGAGGAGAACTTTCGTGAGCGCGACCGCGGGCCAGGCACAGAGCGAACGCGGCTTGGCTGACCGACTCGGATTCAAGCCGGGTCAGGTGGTGCAGGAATTCGGTTTCGACGACGACGTCGACGAGGGACTGCGCGCATCCATCGCCGAACTCACGGGCGAGGCGCTGGTCGACGAGGACTTCGACGGCGACGTCGACGCGGCACTGCTGTGGTGGCGGTCCGACGAGGAGGGGGATCTCACCGACGCCCTGATGGACACGGTGCCCCTGATCGCCGACGGCGGCATCATCCTGGTGCTGACGCCCAAGGCGGGGCGCGAACTGCACGTGTCCCCGGGTGACGTCTCCGAGGCGGCCACCACGTCCGGCCTGTCGCAGACCAGCGCGATCAGCGTCGGCGCGGACTGGTCGTGCACCCGTATGGTCGTTCCCAAGCGGTGACGGACTCCACCCCGGGAGGGTGGGGGCATCCGGTGCCGCGCGTCCCGAAGGAGGGCGCGCGGCGCTGAGGAGCGTCCGCCGACGAACATGAACGACATCATCACCGAGGGCGCCCGCGCGCCCGACTTCACTCTGCACGACCAGTACGGGCAGGACACGACCCTGAGCGCGTTGCGGGGCCGCCCCGTCCTGGTGGTCTTCTACCCGCTGGCCTTCTCCGGCGTGTGCTCCGGAGAACTCGCCGACCTGAGCGCGCGCCACACGGAGTTCGAGGAGCTCGGAGCCACGGTCCTGGCCGTGTCCGTGGACTCGGTGTTCGCCCTGCGCACCTGGTCGGACCGGGAGTCCTTCCCGTTCGCGCTGCTGTCGGACTTCTGGCCGCACGGCGCGGTCGCCGACGCCTACGGGGTCTTCGACGACGCCCGGGGGACCGCGCGGCGCGGCACCTTCCTCGTCGACGCCGAGGGGGTCGTCCGCTGGACGGTCACCACGCCCGTCTCCGAGGCCCGTGACGTGGACGCCTACCTCCGGGAGCTGCGCTCGCTCGCCGGCGACTGAGGAGCGGCGACCCTTGTGAGGCGGTATGATCGCCTGCGACGCGGGGCGCGTAGCTCAGTTGGTTAGAGCAATTGCCTTACAAGCAATAGGTCAGGGGTTCGAGTCCCTTCGCGCCCACGGACTCGGGACGACCCTGCTCGCGCGTGACCGCGCTCGCCGGGTCGTCCGTCGTGTTTACCGGGGGGGAGACCCCCCGAGGTACCCCCCTGCGGCTGAGGTGGCGCGGGTCGGCGGGGTGAGCGCAGCGATTTCTTGCATCGCGGGGCTGCGCCCCGGGGTTGTGGTTGGCCTGCCCAGGGGTCCGTTCCCAAGCAAGGACGCCTCGGCTCGGGGTCGTCGGCCGCCTCGCCGGATCGTCTTGTTGTCTCTTCCGGGAAAACGCGGGATTGTCCCGGTGTGACGGTCTCACCTTTAGCGCATCGCGGCTTCTGCTCGCTTGGTGAAGTCGGCGGGAGAGATGATGCCCCGCCCCTTCCACCCTTTCGGGCGCCCCAGGACGAGCAGGTCGCTGTAGTAGCCATCTTCGGACAGCTCAGCCAGGTCGCAGATGAGATCGATATAGGTGTCCACATCCGATTCCGCTCACCCCGTGTCGATCAGCTTGTGGTCGACCATGGCAAGGATGTGCTCGCTGACTTCCAAGACCCCCGTCCCAAGACGCCTCCATCACGGATGACTCCAAGGACGTGCAGGCTTGGGTGCACCCGACGTGGAGGAGGTGAGGTATGCCGTCGAACTCCAGCGGGTCGCCGAGGATCTCCAGCTTGTTGCCACTGACAGCGTCGATGTGGACGTTGGCGTCCAGGACGACGCCGAGCAGGGAGCCGCCATCGTTCACCTACTCCGGCTCCTTGTCCTGCGACGTACCCGCTCCATCGAGGCTTCCTTCTGCTCGGGAGTGGCTGCACGCCAGCGCGCCTTGGCGTCCTGGCGAGGGCGATCGCCAGAAGGGCTCGCAGTTCGTCGCTGTCGAGTCGGTACTCTCCTCCGCCAGGCAGTCTCAGCATCACCTGTGCTGTGTCGTTGAGGATCTCGCTGACGGCTGTTCGAGCGGCTTTCCTCTGCTCCTCCGAGGCTGGGGGAGCGATCTCCTCCACCACTCTGTTCAGGATGTTCGCTGGTCGGGACATCCGGGGCGCGGCCTGACTGCAAACGTTTGCATTAACCCCCTTGACATGGAAAGCGCTTTCTCTACTCTCGGTGGAGAGCACGTCAATGCTCGTTCCCTACCGGGAAAGGTAAGCGGTGAGACGATCAATCGCGCGTCGACTCGTGTCGACGCTGACCGCCGCGGCCGTGGTGGCGGCCGGTCTGTCCCTGCCGATGTCCTCGGCATCGGCGCAGACCGGTGACGCCACGGGTTACGCGACTCAGAACGGCGGGACCACCGGCGGCGCGGGCGGACAGACGGTCCGCGCCACGACCGGAACCCAGATCCACGAGGCCCTGTGCGACCGGCCCAGCACCAGCACCCCCCTCGTCATCGAGGTGGAGGGAACCATCGACCACGGCAACACCTCCAAGGTGTCGGGCGAGGGTTGCGACACCGCCGACGACGTGATCGAGCTCAAGAGGATCAGCAACGTCACGATCGTCGGCACCGGCGGCGGGGCCGTGTTCGACGAGCTGGGCATCCATGTCCGCGAATCCCACAACATCATCATCCAGAACGTGACGGTCCGGAACGTCAGGAAGTCCGGCTCACCCACGTCCAACGGCGGCGACGCCATCGGGATGGAGAGCGACGTCCGCAACGTCTGGGTCGACCACGTCACCCTGGAGGCGTCGGGCGGGGAGTCGGAGGGCTACGACGCCCTCTTCGACCTGAAGAACAACACCCGGTACGTCACCCTCTCCTACAGCGTCCTGCGCAACTCCGGTCGCGGCGGTCTGGTCGGGTCCAGCGAGAGCGACCTCTCGAACGGCTACGTCACGTACCACCACAACCGGTACGAGAACATCGACTCGCGCGCGCCCCTGCTGCGCGGCGGCACAGGGCACATGTACAACAACCACTACGCGGGGCTGAACAAGTCCGGCATCAACTCCCGGGCCGGGGCCAGCGCCAAGGTGGAGAACAACTACTTCGAGGACTCCAAGGACGTCCTGGGCACCTTCTACACCGACGAGAGGGGTTTCTGGGAGGTCGGCGGCAACATCTTCGACAACGTGACCTGGTCCGCCGAGGGCGACGAGAACTATCCCGCCGGACCCGACCCGCAGTCCAACACGTCGGTGAGCATCCCCTACCCCTACGAGCTCGACGACGCCGGCTGCGTGCCGGACGTGCTGGACCAGACCGCGGGCGCGGGCCGGGGCAACCGGGTCTCGGACGGCGACTGCGAAGCGCAGGACCCGGACCCCACGGACCCGGACCCCACGGATCCCACCGACCCGGACCCCACCGATCCCCCTGACGGGACCAACCTCAGCATCGGGGCCGGTGCCGACGGCTCCGACAAGGCCGGCGGCACCAGCTACGGGAGCGTCGTCGACGGCGACATGAGCACCTACTGGTCGCCGGGCGGCCCGACCGGTCGCATCTCGGTCAAGTGGGGCTCCGACACCACGGTGTCCGCGATCAACATCCGCGAGGCGGCCGGAGCCGAAGGCGCCATCGGCTCCTGGCGGGTCGTCGACCACGACACCGGCGCCGTCCTGGCCGCCGGCAGCGGAGCGGGCGCCATCACCTTCGGCCCGACGGCGCTCCGGAAGATCGACTTCGAGATCACCAGCTCGAACGGCACACCGCGCGTCGCCGAGTTCGAGACCTACGCCGGACAGCCGCCGGGCGGCGGGTGACCTCCCACCGCCTCCGGCCCGTCGGACCGGGGTTCCGGTCCGAGCGCCCGCCCCGCGGTGACCGTCGGCGGCGGTGAGGTCGGCCGGTAACCGATCCGGCCGACGGCGCGGAGCCGATCGGATGCAGGCCGGTCCGCCCGGACGAACCGGGCGGACCGGCCGTTCGGTGTGTCGCCGACGGGTTCGGGTCGCGAGGGCACCCGGTCGGGATTCACCTCTCCGCCGCCTCCGGAGAGGTTCTGCCGACCATGGGGTTCAGGCCGGGTCCGGGCGGAACGCGACGGCGAGGAAGTTCGCACGCCGCGCCGATGCGAGCGGTGGTATGTCCTGATTCCGAAAGAAGCCGACAAAACGCATGTACGGGCCCATTCTCATTGCGCGAAACTCCGCATTTGCGCTGCGTGATTTATCTATCACTCTCGGTGTACGTTCGTCGCTGGGTGCCGCCGTGGGCGCGCGGGCATCCGCAAGCCGCCGTCGTGGATCGGAGTCCAGATGCGTCGTCGCTGTGTTCTCGTGGCCGGGGCGGTCCTCGCCGCGCTGACCACCACTCCGGCCGCCGGTGCCGATGACGACCTGACGGGCCGGGCCGACGCCCACCAACGCGGGACGATCAGCAACGGGGGCGAGCCCTTCGGCGGCGCCCGGGTACGGCTCTACCAGGCCGGGGACGGTTGGGACGCGGACGCCACCGTGCTGGGTTCCGCGCGCAGCGACGCCCACGGGCGCTTCCGGATCTCCTACCGCCGCCCCGGCGATCCCCGCGCGGTGCTCTACCTCGTGGCCGAGGGGGCGCCGAGGGACGACGGCCACGGCTACCGCACGGACGGCGGGGAACCGGTCCGGATGAGCGCGGTCCTGCCCTCCTCCGGCCGCTCCCGCGCGGTGGTCAACGAACGGACCACCGTGGCCACCGCCTTCTCCATGGCCCAGTTCATGGAGGGGGAGCACATCGCGGGTCCCTATCCGGGGCCGCAGAACGCGGCACTGACCTCGCACAACCTCGCCGACACCAGGACCGGCGGGATCGCCCGGGTCCTGGCCGCACCGCCCAACGGCGACCGCACCTCCACCCTGCGCAGCTTCAACTCGCTGGCCAACCTCCTGGCCGTCTGCGCCGACCGGTCCTCGTGCCGGCGGCTCTTCCGACTGGCGACCTCCCACGGCCAGCCCCGGGCCCGGGACACCCTCCAGGCCGCGCTGAACATCGCCCACGCCCCGGGGCACCGGGTCGGCGGCCTGTACGCGGCCTCCCGGACGCAGGACGTGTTCACCCCCGCGCTGGGTTCCGCGCCGGACGCCTGGACCCTGGCCCTGAGCTACGTCGGCAACGGCCGTGAGCTGGACGGGCCGGGCAACGTCGCCTTCGACGCCGACGGCAACGCCTGGATCATCAACAACTACGAGTTCGACGCCGACCCCCGCGAGACGGTGTGCGGCGGCGAACAGCTCTCCACGTTCACCCCGGACGGGCGGGACGCGCCCGGAGCCCCGTTCTCGGGCGGCGGCGTCTACGGGGCGGGCTACGGCGTCACCCTGGACCCGGAGGGCGACGTGTGGGTCGGCAACTTCGGCTTCCAGGGCCGGGGCTGCGACAGGAACCAGGACCGCCTCTCCCGCAGCGTCTCCCAGTTCAGCCCCCAGGGGCGTCCCCTGTCCCCGCCCCGTGGGTGGCGGTTCGGGGGCATCGACAGGCCGCAGGGCACCGTGTCCGACGGGGACGGCAACATCTGGGTCGCCAACTGCGGCAACGACACCGTGACCCGGATCCCCGGCGGGAACGCCCGCGCGGCGCAGAACATCGACCCCGGCTCCGACCTGCTGGCCGAACCCTTCGACATCGCCGTCGACACCCGGGGCCGCGCCTGGGTGACCAGCAACAGGACCTCCAGCGTCCTGGTGCTCGCCCCCGACGGCACACCGGTCGGCTCGGTCGACAGCGGCGGCATCGACGCCCCCATGGGCATCGCCTCGGACGCCCTGGGCAACGTCTGGGTGGCCAACTCCGACATCGTCCAGCCGCCCTGCGGCGACATCAGCGTCGAGGACTTCCTGGAGTCGATCCTCGACCCCGGGACCGCCCCCTCCGTCACCATGGTGGACGCCGACGGCCGCACTCCGCGCGCCCCCTTCGAGAACGGCGGCCTGCACATCCCGTGGGGCATCGCGGTCGACGGCGACAACAACGTCTGGGTCGCCAACTTCGGCGGGCAGCGGGTGGCCCACCTGTGCGGCGCCGACACCTCCGCGTGCCCGCCCGGGTACCGGACCGGCCAGCCGATCTCCCCGGCGGACACCGGCTACACCAGCGACGCCCTCCTGCGGAACACGGGGGTGCAGATCGATCCGTCCGGCAACGTCTGGCTGGCCAACAACTGGCAGACGCGGCCCCGGCTGACCAACCCGGGCGGCCACGAGATGGTGGTGTTCGTCGGGTTGGCGGCGCCCGTGAAGGCACCCCTGACCGGTCCGCCGCAGCGGCCCTGACGGCCGTGCGAGGAGGTGCACGTCCGCCCTGCTAACCTGGCGCCCGCTCATCGACCGGGAATCCCCCCCGGCGCCGGATCGGAAGGGCAGAACGAACATGAAGCCTCGCGCGCTCGCAGTCTGCGCCGTGACCCTCCTCGTGGCACTGGCCGCGAGTTCCTGTTCGGGTATGAACACCCGCCAGTGCCGCAACGGCGACTGCACCGTGGTGGTCGCCGACGCGCAGTACTCCGGCGACCTCCGCGAGACGCAGCGCGTGGACTTCGAGTTCGAGATCGCCGTCGCCGACGACCAGAGCGCCGAGGTCACCGTGGAGCGGGAGGAGGAGCGCACCCGCCGGGACGAGGAGGAGTCGGCCACCCTGCGCCCCGGGGAGTCCGCGCAACTGTTGACGTACTCGGTCGAGTACGTCTCCCACACCGCGGACGGAGCCACGTTCGAGTTCACCCGTACGGACTGACGGCCGCTCCCGACGGTGGGAGCGCACGGTCTGCCCCCCGCGCCCCCACCCTTCCCCCAGACCTGCCGACAGGAGGATCCCCCGTGCCGTTCCACCACCCCGGACGACCCGGCGACCTCCCCCCGCCCCACCTGCTGTGGGCGCGCGCCGCGGCGATGGCCGCCCTGGCCGAGGTCGGCTGCCGGACCCCCCTGAACCTCGACGGACGGGCCCTGCTCCACGACGACGGCGGGGGTAACACCTGGCGGATGACCTGGGTGGAGGGAGACCGTGCCGTCCTGGTCGGCTACGACCACGAGTTGAGCGACACCCTCGAACTCCTGCCCGACCTGCTCGACCTTCTCCGGGGAGCCCCGGCCTGGCTGCCCTGGGAGTGGGTCGGCGCTCTGGAGGCGGACGAACAGGTCGGGTTCGTCTACTGGTGGGACGGCGCGTGGGCGCGCGCACCCTACCCGGACGACCTGGGGGACGACGGCCTGGCCGCCCTCCTGGGGGACCTGGCCTCCACCGACGAGGCCGTGGCCGCCCTGACCAGGCATCTGAGCAGGGGACGTTCGTCGGAGGCCTCTCCCGACGCCGTGCGCTCGGCGGTCCGGCGCGTGCTGCTGGGCGCGGAGTCCGGAACGGTCGACCGTGCCGACGTGACGACGGTGCGTGCACTCGTCGCGCCCGACGAGCACGACGTGGACGCCGCCGTGGCCGCCCTCCGCAGGACCGGTCTGGCGCCGGGGGCCGAACGCCCCGCCATGGCCGCGGGGCGCGCCAAGCCCCAGCGGCCCGCGCTCGCGGCCATCGGCGGCTTCACTTGGGGTCTGCTCATCGGTGACGCGATGCGCCGCGCGGGAGAGGCGGAGCGTCCGACCCCCGCGCCGGGCGCGGAGCTGGACCGGGTCGCGGACTGGATCTGGGCCAACGCGCTCGACCCGGGCACCGCCACCACGCTCACCCACTCCCCGGTGTGCGGCTCCACCATCACCAAGGAGTCCGGTGAGCGGGTCACGGGCCTGGATCTGTACCCGCTCCTGAGGGCCCTGCGCGACGCGGAGGCCCACCCCGAGCACGGTCGGTGGTTCTTCCTCCGGCTGGTCGTCACGGAGCGGACCGCCGAGACCGACCGCGCCTACGACCACTGGCCGCACTGGCACCCGCCACGTGACCCGTCCAGCGGTGGGGTGGGGCCCGCAGCGGTCGCCGAGGAGATGCGCGCACGCGCACCCCGGTGGCGTCCGCGGTGGGCGCACCTGGCCACGGAGGAGACGCGCTGGTCACCGCCCGTCCTCACGGTGGAGCCGGGCGGAGCGCCCGGTGTCCCCCTCCGGCCCCTGTCCCCGGACGGGCAGAAGGAGCTCCTGGTCGAGGTCGGCCGGGAGCTCCTCGGGCAGGCCCCCGAGGGGTGGCACGAGCTCCGCCTCTCCTACCGGACCCTGCTGGGGTACGCGGGCGTGGAGTACCGGGCGGTCGGTCCGTCCGGCGAGGTCACACCGCTTCCCAGGCCGTACCGGGCGCACCGTGCCCTGTCCCGGTTGCGGGAGGGCATGTACACCCGGGGCGCGGGTACCTGGTTCGGCGCGGAGTACGTCGTCGAGCGCCCGGGCCGTTACCGCGTGCGCTACTCCTACGACGACGAACCCGCCTTCGGCCTCGACCCCGGGAACGTCGGCTACGTCGTCGACGCCCTCCACTTCCCCCGCGACGCCGGGCACACCCCGGACTGGCTGCGGCGCCGGATCGGCGGCGCGGGCTGACCGGCACCGTCCGAGGTACCGGTGCACGCGCTCACGGAACGGCGCGCAGGAGCAGCAGAGCGGTGTCGTCCCTGCGGTGGGGGAAGGCGTTCACGTCGGACGTCAGTTCGTCGGCGACCTGGTCGACCGGGAGGTGGCGGAGGGTGGCGAGCCGGTCGGCCATCTCGGTCTTGGCATCGTCCAGGTCGATGCCCGGCGCCTCGACCAGTCCGTCGGTGTACAGCGCCAGCGTCGTCCCCGTGGGGAGCTCGAACTCCGTCTCCGGGTACTCGGTGTCCGGGTCGATCCCCAGCAGCAGCCCGTCCGGCGACTCCAGGACACGGCCCCCGCCGGGTCCGCTCACCAGCGGTTCGGGGTGCCCCGCCCGCGCCATGCGCACCCGCCCCGTGCCCGTGTCCAGGCGCAGCAGGAGACAGCTGGCGAACAGCTCGGACTCCATCATGCACAGCAGCCGGTTGGTCTGGGTGAGGACCTCTCCCGGGCGCCCGTCCCGGGCGGTCGTGTAGGCCAGGACCGCGGTGCGCAACTGCCCCATCAGCGCGGCCGCGGACACGTTGTGCCCCTGCACGTCGCCGATCACCGCGACGACGCGGTCCGGCCCGAGCGGGACCAGGTCGTAGAAGTCGCCGCCGATGTCCATGCCCTCGGTCCCCGGGAGGTAGCGGGCGGCACTGGCCAGTCCGTCGATCCTGGGCAGCCAGCGCGGGAGCATCCCGGCCTGGAGGCCCCGTGCCAGGTCGAGCTTGAGGTCGTACAACCGGGCCCGCTCCAGCGCCTGGGCGATGAGGCCGCCCAGGGAGTTGAGCACCGCCCGCTCCTGCACCGTGAAGTTGTGCGGCCGGGTGAAGCCGAGCATGCACGAGCCGACCGGGCGGCCCGACGCCACCAACGGCAGGAACGCCCATCCCTCCATGTCCTTCTGGACGTACACGTCGGGTGAGGGGTAGACCATCTCCAGTTCCTTGAGGGAGCGGAAGAAGCCGGGCACGCCGGTGGTCGCGGCCCGGGCGGCCGGGGCGCTGGCGTCGGCGGACTCGCCGTCGATGCCCGCCACGAACGCGGGGTCGAACCCCCGCTGGCCGATGAGGCGCAGCCGCCGCCGCTCGGGGACGTGGGTGAACAGGGCCAGCGCGCTCGCGCCCACCGCCGGGACGATCTCGTCGGCGACCAGGTCGATCACGTCGTTGACGCTCACGGCCTCGGTCAGCGCGGAGGCCAGGTGGAGGATGTGGTAGAGCACACTGGCCCGGGTCGGTGCCTGCCGGGTGTGCGGTTCCTCGCCCTCCCACTCGACCTCCGTGGGAGAGATCAGCACGCTGACTCCCGTCTCGCCCGGATGGAGCCGGAACGACAGCCAGTGGTCCGGTGGGCACAGCGCCACGAACTCCGTCGACCGGTGGCTGAGCACCGCCGCCCGGTACCGGTCCTCGTAGACGGGGTTGTCCAACCACGGCAGCGCGGTCCAGGGCCGGTGGCCGACGATCTCCTCACCGGGCCTGCCCAGCAGCTCGGCCGCGGTGTCGGTGACCAGGGTGACCCGGCCGTTGAGGTCCAGGGAGCACAACCCCTCGGGCAACCGGTCGACCAGTTCGGCGAGCGCCTCACCGGGGGCCTGGGACTGGACGGCGGGCCGCAGCATGTAGGGGGAGGGCGTGGGGTGGATCGGCTGTCCCATGGACCGGGCGCGTTCCAGGATGTCGACCATCGCCCGCGCGTTCTCGGCCAGGGCCCGACGCTCCGCGCTCGACAGCCCCGGACGGTCGGACCGTCCGATCGTGAAGAAACCGCCGAGCACCTCCTGGTCCCTGACCAGCGGGTAGGCGATCGTGGCGAAGTCGTAGGGGACGGTGATCGCCGCGCGGGGGAAGCGCTGGGCCAGTTCCTCGCCGCTCGGCAGCCACACCAGGTGTCGCTCGCGGGCCGCCTCGGCCACCGGGATGCCGGTGGTGAGGGCGACCCGGAACCACGAGCGCACGAGGTCGCGCGCCACCCCGGACAGCACGGACATCACGAGGGTGGAGTCACCGGGCTCGCGCAGGTAGAGGGCTCCGGCGTGGGCGCCCACCGCCCGGATCGTCCGGCGCAGTTCCTCGCCCAGCTCTCCGAGCCCCGGTGCGCGGTCGGAGGTGTCCTCGCCCCGCGCGGTCGTGTCGGACACGGCCCCTCCCCATGTCACGTCGAGTGGCACGCCCCACGTTCGACGATACGCGTCCGCGGCCGCGTCGTCGGTAAAGGGGAGACCACGTGTGCCGTCCCCGGGACGGATCACACGGGAGGGGCCGACGTCGGGGGAGCCGTCGTGTCGCGGCGGCGGGCGCGCGGCGCCCGGGGGACGATGGGGGTCGAGGACGACGGGAGGGACACTCGTGGGATCGATCCTGGTAGGGGTGGACGGCTCGGAGCCCGGCCTGCGGGCGGTGGAGTGCGCCGCCCGGGAGGCGGTGTACCGGAAGGGCGGACTGACGCTGATGACCGTCTACGAGGCCGGTCTGGCCGACTCGGTGTCGCGCTGGCCCTCCGACCTGTTGGAACGGGAGGCGGTGGTGGCCGCCGAGACGGCCGGGGCGTACGTGCGCGAGCACTGGCCCGACCTGGACGTCGACGTGCGCGTGGTCAGCGGGGCGCCCGCGGAGGAGCTGCTCGGGCACGCCTCGGAGTTCGACGTCGTCGTCGTCGGGAACCGGGGCCGGGGCGGTTTCCCCGGGATGCAGATCGGCTCGGTGGCCTACCAGGTGGCGGCGCACGCCCCGGGCTACGTGCTGGTCGTGGGCGAGGAGGGGGTCGATCCGGGGGCCAGTGAGATCGTGGTGGGCGTGGACGGCTCCCGGCACGCGGACTGCGCGGTGGTGGCGGCGCTGCGCACGGCGGCCCACCACGGTGACCGGGTGCGCGCCGTCTGGGCGTGGTCGCCTCCCGTGTTCTCCTCCTCCGGGCTCGGCCCGTGGGCGCGTGCCGACGAGGAGATGGCCCAGACGCAGAGGACGGCCCTGGACGCGGTCCTGGCGCGTCACCTGCCCGACTTCCCGGACGTGGAGGTGGTACGACAGGTCGTGCGGGGGCAGCCGGTGACCGCGCTGCTCGACGCGGCGGCGGGCGCCCGCATGGTCGCGGTCGGGGCCCGGGGTACCCGGGGGTTCGCCCGGCTGGCCCTGGGCGGGGTCGCGCACGCGCTGCTGCACCACGCGCCGTGCCCGGTCCTGGTCGCCCACCGGACCTGAGCCCCGGCCCGGGAGGCGCCGTCAGCCGTCCCCGACGGTCAGGACGGCGGCCCCGTCGACCCGGTCGGCGGCCAGGTCCGCCAGTGCCCGGTCGGCGTGTTCGAAGGGATAGGGCGTGGTGTGGACCGTCAACGGCCGCTCCGCGGCCAGGGCGAGGAAGGCGCGTGCGTCGGCGCGGGTGTTGGCGGTGACGCTGCGGACCGTGCGCTCCTGGAAGAGGTGCTCCTGGTAGTTCAGCGGCGGGACGTCGGTGAGGTGGATCCCCGCGATCGACAGCGTCCCGCCCCGGTCCAACGCGGACAGGGCCGTGGGGACCAGGTCGCCGACGGGGGCGAACAGGATCGCCGAGTCCAGCGGTTCGGGCGGAGTCCCGCGGGTTCCGGTCGCCGAGTGGCAGCCCAGCCGCAGCGCGAGCTCGCGAGCCCTCTCCGAGCGGGTCATGACGTGGACGCGGGCCCCCGACGCGAGCGCGACCTGGGCGGTGAGGTGGGCCGAGGCGCCGAAGCCGTAGATCCCGAGCACCCCCTTCCCGGGCAGCTCGGCCCGGGCGAGTGCGCGGTACCCGATGATCCCCGCGCACAGCAGCGGAGCGGCGGTGCGGTCCGCCAGGCCCTCCGGGAGGGGGTGGACGTAGCGCTCGTCGGCGGTCAGGTACCGCGCGAACCCGCCGTCGGTGTCCCAGCCCGTGTAGGTGGAGCCGGGGCACAGGTTCTCGTCCCCGCGCCGGCAGTAGCGGCACTCACCGCAGGTGGAGGCGAGCCAGGCCACACCGACCCGGGCGCCCGGGACCAGGCGCTCCGCCGACTCCCCGACGGCCACGACGTCACCGACGACCTCGTGCCCCGGCACCCTGCCGGGCGCGCGGGGCGGCAGGTCGCCCTCGGCCAGGTGCAGGTCGGTCCGGCAGACCGCGCACACCCGCACCCGCACCACGACCTGACGCCCGGTCGGCGGTGCGACCGTCCGCCGCACGCGGCGTAGCGGCCGGGTGCCGACCGGGCCCGGGGTACCGACCGCCCAGGCATCGGTCTCGATGGGAGTGAAGCCGTTCACGATGTGAGCACAACACGGATGACGTACCAGGTCAACGGGTATGAGTCGAGTGTTGGGCCAGGTCGCCTCCAGGCGATCGCGCCCCGCCCGAGGAGGCGTTCCCAGTGCCCCGCTTGCTCAGGGCCGGAGCCGTCACGGCCGTCGTGGCCGTTGTGGCGCTCCTGGCCTACCTGATCACCTCGATGCTGTTCGTGGCCGACCGCCCGTGGCCGCTGATGGTGCTCACCGCGTGGGACGCGCTCATGCTGGGTGCCGCGGCCGCCGTCGCGGTCTTCGGCTGGCGGTACGTCCACGCGGTGTTCCCGCAGTCCACCGCGACGGCCTCCGCCGTCCTGGCGAGTCTGGTCGTCCTGCTCGGTTCCCCGTGGCCGTACACCGTGCTGCGCACGCTGACCGGTGTGCAGGGCACCGCCGCGCTGTGGACCGACACCGTGTTCCACGTCCTGTCCGGCGCCGCCGCCCTCGTCCTGGCCTGCGGGCTGGTTCGGCTGGCGCGCGACCGCTGGATCTTCGAGGCGGGCCGTTCGCACGCCCGCCGCGCGCCCGCGGCCGCGCCCCGCACCAGACCGATGACCGGCAGGCACCACAAGCGCACCGGCTGACCTCCCGGACGCGACGGAGCGCCGGTCCTGTGACCGCGTGCGAACGGGATGTTCCGGGGTATCCGGGTGTCCCGGGCATCCCGGTGTACGTACGATGGGGAGGCGCACGTCGAGGGGAGGGCGATGGTCCGGCTCACGCGGGTGGAGCGGCAGGCCCGCAACCGGTCGCGGGTTCTGGCGGCCGCCGGGGACGAGTTCGCCGAACACGGCTACCGCGATGCGAAGGTCGACCGCATCGCCGACCGCGCCGAACTGACCCGGGGCGCCGTCTACTCCAACTTCCCCGGCAAGCGCGCCCTGTACTTCTCCGTTCTGGCCGAGGCCGCCGAGAGTGCGGAGAGCGCCCTCGGCGGGATCCCTGCGCCCGTCCCGGGTACCACGCCCCGCATGGCCCTGGGCTCCTTCGCCCGGGCGCTCCTGGCCGGAGCCGGGACGCTGCCCGGTGGTTCGCACACCCCGTCGGGGTGGGCCGAACCGCACCCCGAGACACTCGCGGACGTACCGCTGCGGCTCGCGTACGCGCAGTTGATGCGGCTCGGCGCGATCCTGCTCGGCCTGTCCCTGGAGGCCTTGGCGCAGCCCGGCGCAGGGCGCCGGGTCCGGGCCGCCGAGACGGTGCTGACCACGCTGTACGGGGCGACGCGGCTCTCCGACACGGCACCGGGTTTCGTCGACCCCTTCGGGGTGATCGGCGCCTGCGAGCACCTCGCCGACCTGGAGATGGCTGACACGTGGCCGCCCCCGCACCTGGCGCACGTGCCGGAGGCCGAGTCCGCCGACGACCCGTGGTCGCCGCCGGGGGCGTTCGACGCGCTCCGGTCCGCGCCCGTCGCCCTCGACGGCGACGGGGTGGTCGCGGTCCTGGGACTGCACCGCCTGGAGGGGGTGGAGGAGGCCGTGCGTTCCGCGCCTGACGGTGCCGACGTGACGGCGGTCGTGGTCACCGGTGACCCCGGGGAGGGGGTACCGCTGGCACGGCTGTCGGTCGCGCGGGTGTGCGGTGCGCTGCGCGCGGCCTTTCCCGAGCGGTCGTGGCCGCGGCTGCGCCTGGTCCTCGACGGCGGCGGCCGTGTCGCCGCCGCCGCGGGGGTGGTCCCGGTCGGTGACACCACCGAGGCGGCCGTCCGGATCGGGGGAGGACGGATCACCGCCAGGGCGGTCGGCAGGGGAGCGGGGCACGCCGTGGCGGCCCGTGCCCACGCCGACCACCGCTGACCGGCCCGGAAAGTGTGCTTTGCCACCCGCCCCGACTTCGGGATACCGTGCAATCCAGATGATCGCATCATCTGGGATTCGGGCACTGTTTCGACCAGGGCGCCCCCGTGTGAGGAGAGGGTCCGAGTGACACGCACCGGCGACAGCCAACCTCCGCTGACCTGCTCGTTCTGCGGCAAGGACCAGCGGGCGGTCCGCAGACTCGTCGCGGGCCCGGGCCACCTCTGCATCTGTGACGGATGCGTGGGTCTGTGCAACGAGATCCTCGAGGAGGAACTCGCTGACGCCACCGAGCTCACGTGGGACAGTCTGCCCAAGCCCCGGG